>URZN01000059.1 GCA_900552345.1 uncultured Collinsella sp.
ATTGCTTGATACCGCATACCGAAGTCTCGCACTTTTCTGTGGCAAAGTGCGCTATGGGAAGGCGTCGACGGAGTTAATTTTTCTCCTGGAAATTAGCTTTGACCTGCTAGTTTTACCAAAATAGAAAAGCCAGGCTCCCCTATTTGGGAGACCCGGCCATGCGTGTTGAAACCGTGAAGAAGCGCCTTGTTCGGTGTATGGCAGACGCCACCCCTACCAATAACTAGCTATTGAGCTTGTTGATGTCATCGTCGGTGATGGCGCCCTCCTGGCTAGACGACGGACTGTCGCCGTTGTTATCGGAGGCGTCGCCATCGGAGGACTCGGTCTCGTTGGACGTGGAGTCGGATGCCTGCACATTGGCCCCCGAAACAGTCTTGGCGGTAAGGTCATAGGGCATTTGGCCATACCAGACGCAGTGGACCGCCTCGAGCGTGCCGTCGACCGTGATACCGTCGAGGGCATCACTCACGGCACGGCACAGCTCATCGTTAGAGCTAAGGCCTGCGACGCCAAGCGTGGAGGGCGCCTCGAGCGTGCCGACATAGGAGATCTGGCTCATCAGGCGCGCGAGGTAACCACCGGCCGTGGAATCACAGATCACGTAATCGACCTCGCCCGACTCGAGTGCCTCGAAGCACTCGTTGATGTTGGAGAAGGTCTTTTGGTTGGCCGTGATGCTCTGCTTGGCAAGCGCTTCCTGCGAGGCCGATGAGGTCTGAACGCCCAGGGTAGCGGTGTTAAGCGTTTCGGTGGAAACGCTCAGCGACTCGCCGTCACTGCTCTTGCCGAATACGGCGGGGGCGTCGTACAGACAGGTGCCAAGTGAGCTGATATCGCCGTCCGTAGACCTGGCGTCGCCAATAAAGATGTCGGCCTTTTTATCGCTGAGCGCGGAATCGGCCGAGGACGCATCGACAAAGGCGACTTTGAGACCCATGCGGCATGCAAGGGCACGAGCGGCATCGACCGCATAGCCCGTGAGGTTTCCGTCGGCATCCTGCATGGCCTGCGGTGCGTCGGACGTATCGAGGGCGACCGTCAGGGTTCCCGGCGTGACCAGGGCATCGTCCGATACCGTGGGGGTAACGGTCTCGCGCTCGATCTGGTCGATCGTGGGCGTCGTGAACGTGGACAGTGGATTGAACGCGCATCCACTCAGGCCCAAAACGGCAATGACCACCGCGGTCCCAGCACCTAACCGAGCCGCATGCATCAAGCTGCCCCTCACCATGTCCGCTACCCTGCCTTCTGTGTCGTATACAATCCGTGCCCTGCACGGAATATCGGGTTGTTCCCACCAGCTGACCTGGTATTTGACCCCACACTTGCGCACCGGGGCGTTTGCTCGGGAGGCCGCAGCCACCTTCACGACTGGCCCGCTCGCCCGCGAGGCGGTATTGCCCCAAAGAAAGTAGAACGGACGGTGCGGCTTACATCTAGGACGCGCCATGATCGCGCCGCGCGCACGCGGTCGCTTACGTGGATCCCTTTGACCGCGTCTGTCTTGGACTAGGATGGGCATTTCGTCCGTCCGCAACCACAGCCTGGCAGGAACGTAGGGCATTATAGCTAAGTTCAAGCTATAGTTTAAGGTTAGGGACGTTATTCGCATCGCGAGCACAGATTTCGCAGGTCGGGGCGGGTCATTCGTGCCCCCATGAAGCCCGGAGCTCCCCCCACGGGGAGCTCCGGGCCACCCGTCTCAGGGTGCCGTGGCCAAAAAATAGCAAATATGAGTACTGTTACCAATTTAGTAGCAGACAATTTTGGCCTCTCGGACAGATTTTGCGCTCAGTGTCACCAACCTGATGCTTAGTTATTCTACATTTGTTTATTATCTTCTTACTTTACGACGCCTCCGAGTCCTAAATTCCTTGATTTTGCTGTTACTGATTTAGTGACAGTACTCATATTTGCCATATTTTGGCCAGGGCATATGATTAACCCCTTATTTTCGACGCGAATTAGACCGGCTTAAGCCCAAAACACGCCCGCAGCGTGTTAAGCAACGCCTCTTGCTTCTTCCTGCGGGCATCGACACGATTCCGGTACCGCTTTCGCATACGCTGGTGGATGCGCCATGCGAGCGCTTCCATCGCTTCCATGTCGCAGAGCATTTCGTTGTTGACCGTCGCGACCTCGATTCCCATAGTAATCAAGCCCGTGTTGCGTTTTTCATCATGGACACGTCCCCTTCGAGAGGAATGACCCAGCTCACCGTTGTATTCCAGGTCAAACCGGGCTGTTTCCTGGTACGCATCGCAAACTGCATACGGCATCCCCGAGATTGCCTGCGCGCGGTCATCGAACTCGATCTTGTAGTCGGTCTTAAAGGGACCGCAGGCAAATCCGCCATAGGAAAACGGAAGCGAAAACATGGCAAGCATGATGCACTCCATGGGTGAGCGCAGGTTTTCTGACAGGTAGGGACACAGGCGTAGCAGTTGTTTGGCCGCACTCCCCTTGCATGCCGCAAGGTAATCTGCCAGGCGATCGGGCGTCAGCACCGGCTCGACTTCAAAGTAGCCCACGTCTGCCGGTTGGTCCTTATCCTTTGCAAGTCTATTCGCAACAGGCGAGGTGTAGGGAGGCAGATACTTCCCGCGATCGCTTAGTGAAATCTTGGAACACAGTTCCTGGGCCAGTGCAAACGCCTGGATACAGTCGACCTCGCGGGCGACGGCAACACAAAGGGCCTCGGGAGATAGGCTGTACACCCCCGGTTCCACCTCTAGAATCGAGCCGACAGGCAACCCGGAACACACGGACCAGCCCACGCCAGGCATGCGGCGGCGCTGCGCCGCAGATCCCACCAGCAAGCACAGATCTTCTTGCACCTCGCCGCTTTTGGCTCCAATTCGCACCAGGTCGGGAAGATAGATATCCTCGGTCGAAGGCGATGACGTACACAGCACGCGGCGCTCTTCATCGGGATTGAGGTCCTTCCAGCCGATGTAGCCCATCTGCCGGCGCTCGGCTCGAATCATGCGCAACGCCGAGGCGCCTGTTAGGATTGCGGAAGCCGCTAGCTGTTCGCCTGTCGGCTCGTTGCACCGCTCAATCTTTACCGCCACACGAATCACCCCTACCAGACGCGTGCGATAGCGAGGCCATCAACGGCCGCGGCACCGGCGCGCTTGAGTTCCGCCGAAGCCACTGCCATCGTCGCACCCGTGGTGATAACGTCGTCGATAAGCAGCAGGCGGCGGCCCCGCACGTCCTCAACGGTCTCGTACATGCCTCGGGCGCGTTCACGGCGCTCTTCACGACCGAGTTCACGCTGGTCGCCATGGCCGTACTTAACGAGGGCGTCGAGCAGCGGAACACCCGACAGCTCGCAAAATGGGCGCGCGATGGCTTCCATATGATCGAAGCCGCGTCGCCGAAACGCCGCCGCCGTCGCGGGTACAAACACCACTGCATCGGCGCCGGACAACACACCGCCTAAGCGTTCGGGTGCCGCGACCTGGGCATGTAAGGCGGTGTCGTATAGCAGCTCTGCCAGATACGGCGCCAGGCGTCGCTCGCCCGCGTCTTTGTACGCTTTAATGATCCGCGGCAGCGGATGCGTGTAAACGGCACATGCCAGGCACCGGTCGAGAGCTTCGGCCATCGCCGAGGACGTACCCTCGACCGAGCACTCGGTGCACAGCAAGTCTCCAAACGGGGCGCCGCATCGAGTGCAGCTATGCCGCGGGTCGATGAGCGCGAGCGCGGCCAGGCAGTCTTGGCAAATAAGCGCACCGGCGCGCTCGCAGCCGGCGCATCGCGTGGGCGACAACGCCTCAAGCGCCTCGTGCGCCGCCCGCTCGGCAAACGGTAGCAATTCATCCGCAAACGGTAGGATGTCGGCACCTTGCAGGCATCCCAACACATTCAAATGTCTCTTCACGACACAACCCTCCCTACGCTCGGTCGCAGGGAGGGTCGTTGATTCAGCGCTATGGTACCCCGACGCGTTTGGGGTCAGGCAGGTTAAATCCGTTTGCGGGCGCTATTCGCCGGTGGGCGGTTGCGGTGCGGACGAGTTTTGGGTCGAGCCCTCGCCACCATCTTGACGCGGCTTGCGGGAACGACGACGGCGACGGCGCTTCTGGCCCTGGTCGGCCGAACCCTCGCCACCACGATCTTCGCGCGACTCGCGTTCGTCGCGAGCAGCGCCGCGCGCGGCCTTGGCAGCCGCCCCTCCGCCATCTCCAGGGCGACGGTGCGTGACCTTGACCTCGCCATCCGAGACCTGATCGGCCACGGAGGGCACCGAGGGCTTTTGCTGCGTGCCCGAGGAATGGCGACGACGCGGACGCGGGGCGCGCTCGTCATCGTTGCGCTGCTTGCCACCCTTGTCGGCAGGCGTATCGGAACCCGAACCACCCTTGGGGGCGGCACCGGCTTCGCGAGCGGCTGCGGCGCGGAAGGCGTCCTCGCGCTCCTCGCTCGACAAATGGCGGCGGCGACGGCGCGTGGGATTCATGCCACCGCCGCGGTTTTGCTGCTGGGGCTGCTGAGCCTCGCGCTCGCGGGGGGAATTCTTGCCTGCGGGAGCGGCCTCGCCTACATCGCCCGAACCCGAGCGCTTGCGACGGCGACGTCCACCGGCAGCCTCCTCAGCCTCGGGTGCCTCGGCCTTGCCGCGACCCTTACCGCGGCCGCGACCCTCGCCCTGGCTCTGACCGGCACGGGCATCGGCGTCCGCATCGCGACGGCGGCGCTTGGGCATCGTCGTCCCCGCCAGACGGTCGGCGCTCGACAGGCCATCGCCCACGTCGACGCCATTCTCGCGGTCGAGCTCCATAAGCGCCAAGCGCATCTCGGGCGACTCGATACGCTCGAGCACATCGCGCGTCACGCAGTCGGGGCGGCAGTTGCAGCCCTGCTCGGCGGCCTTCTTTTTGCAGCCCTCAGAGCAGGTCATGTCAGCCAGGTTGACCTTAAAGACTTTGCCGTTCTCCAGGCGCAACACCAGCTGCTCGCGCGGCGTGTCATATTCCTGGATACGCGCCTTGCCAAGCGGCGTATCGATAAGCGTCTTCTTTTTGGGCGCGCGGCTCTTAAAGTCCTTGTACGCCTCGAACTCATAGCGCAGGCAGCACATCAGGCGGCCGCAGACGCCACTGATCTTGGATGAGTTGAGCGGCAGGTCCTGCTCTTTTGCCATGCGGATCGAAACCGGCTCAAACTGTCCGCCAAAGCGCGTGCAGCAGAGCTCCTGGCCGCACTGGGCATAGCCGCCCACCAGGCGGGTCTCGTCGCGCACGCCGATCTGGCGCATGTCGACGCGAATGTGCAGCGTCGAGGACAGGTCCTTGACGAGCTGACGGAAATCGACGCGCTCCTCGGCAGCAAAGTAGAACACAGCCTTCTCGCCGCCAAACAGGTACTCGACGCCGACCGGCTTCATCTCGAGGTCGAGTTCCTTGACCAGACGGCGGAAGTCGACCATGGCCTCGTCACCCTGGATAGCCAGGTCGTCGGCAAGCTGCAGGTCGATGTCGCTCGCCACGCGCAACACGGGCTTGAGCGGCTGACCGATCTCGTCTTGCGGCACCTCGAAGGGATCGGCCGTGACCAGGCCGATCTCGGTTCCGCGCTCGGTAGAACAAATGGCATAATCGGCCTCGAGGATATCCAGATCCTGTGGGTCGAACCACAGGTCGCGCGAGGCGTAGGTAAACTTAACGGGTACGACTAACGGCATTTCAGTGCCTTCCTGATATCGAACAGCATGACCTCGATGGCCAGCTGGGGAGTAACGTTTCTGGCGATGTTGCGCTCAGCGGTGGCAACCGCCTCGAGCGCCTGGGTGGCACCCGCAACATTCGTCGCCGCGGCAAGCCGCCCGATCGTGTCGCGCACGTCCTCGTTCACAACGTCTGCCGCCTCATCCTGAAGCGTCAGCAGCACGTCGCGCATGAGCGTCCGCGCGCTCGCCAGCGCTTCCATGATACCCGAACGCTCGCGCGCGTTGAGTTCGCGCTTGTTGCGGTCCTCAAGCTGCTTCAATGCTCCACGCGACAGGTAGTCGGCATTTTGCTCGAGCACCTTTTCCTGTGTGGACTTGACCTCGGCGAGCGGCGCCTTGACGGCGACGATGAGCGACTTGGCGCGACTGAGCACATCGGCCTCGTCGGCGGCGATGAGCGAGTCGATGGCACGGACCATCTGGCGACGGGCGTCCTGGCGCTCGGCGCTCTTAAGGAACTCGATACCGCGCGTGGGGCTTCCCGCCACAGCGACGGCCATGCGGCAGCGCGCGGGATCCTGACCGGTGGCGCGGCTCACGGCCTGCGCGGCCACAGTGGGCGAAACCAGCCGAAACGGTACGCACTGGCAGCGGCTCACGATGGTGGGCAGCATCACGTCGGCCGAGGTACCCAACAGGATGAACATGACACCCTCGGGCGGTTCCTCGAGCGTTTTGAGCAGCGCGTTGGCGGTGTTGGCGCGCAGCTGTTCGGCACGGTCGATGATGTAGACCTTTGCCTTGGCGCGGATGGGTGCCAGGGGCACGTCGTCGAGCAGCTCGCGGGTCTGCGCGATGAGGTAGCCCGTAGCGCTCTCGGGCGTGTAATAGTGCACGTCGGGATGCGTATGACGGGCGACGCGCACGCAGCTGTCGCACGAACCACAGCCGTCCTGCTCGCACAGGAATGCCTGGGCAAGCGCCCATGCGGCGTCAAGCTTACCGGCGCCGGGCGCGCCCAAGAACAGGTAGGCGTGCGATGCGCGGCCGCTTGCGATGGCGTTGGTCAAAAAGTCGCGCACGCGCTGTTGGGTGTCGAGCTTGGCCAGCAGGCTTGTCTGAGCCGGGGCCATGTTACTCGGCCTCCCGGGCAAGCGCGGCGGCGACGGCGTCTTGCGGAATGTCGAGACCGTACGCGCGAACCAGCTCGACCGTCTGCGCGAAGACGTCTGCGATCGACGCAGTGGCGTCGATGAGCTTTACGCGGTCTGGCTCCTCGGCAGCAATGGCACAAAATCCCTGATAGACGCGTTCCTGGAAGGCCATGCCCTTGGCCTCCATGCGATCGGCCGCGCCGCGGGCCGCCATGCGCAGCGCCGCCTGCTCAGGCGTGATGTGATAGACGAGCGTGAGCGCCGGATGCGTACCGGCGACAGCCAGGTTGTTGGCATCGCGTACCATCTGACGGTCGAGGCCATCGGCAAACGCCTGATAGCAGGTCGTGGAATCGTAGAAACGGTCGCACAGGACCACCTTGCCGGCAGCGAGGGCGGGAGCTATGACCTCGTGCACCAGTTGGGCACGCGCGGCCTCGTAGAGCAGCAGCTCGCAGGTGTCGCCCATCGCCGTATTGGCGGGGTCGAGCA
>URZN01000060.1 GCA_900552345.1 uncultured Collinsella sp.
ATGCCTATAACCTCGATGCCGTCGATTATGTCGTCAAGCCGGTCGAGGACGCACGCCTGTCAAAGGCACTCGACAAGATCGAGGCAGCCTTGGGTGCCCGTCGTGTTATCCACGCTCCGCGCCAGCCTTTGCGCCTGACGGTGGATCGCGGGGGCAAAAAGGTGTTCATTCCCGTGGCGGATGTCTGCTACTTTGAGGCGCGCGCCGATTTTTGCAACGCCGTCTGCGCCGAGGGGACGTACCTGATCAATGAGTCGATTTCCTCGCTCGAGCGTCGCCTGGCCTCCGAGGGCTTTATCCGCGTCCACCGCAGCTATCTGGTTAATTTGGAAGACGTACATAATGTCGAGATCGGCTCCACGGGCCTGATGGAGCTCAGGCTCGATCGCGTAACCTCGACGGTGCCCGTGTCCCGCCGTCGCGCTGCCGAGGTCAAATCGCACTTGGGGCTTGCGTAAGGGTCGGTGTGCCATCGTTTGCCGTTGCAGGTTTGGCATGACTGTGCGGTGGGCATAATGGATTGCATCGAATGAAATCGAAAGGATTATTATGCCCGCGCTCATTACGCATCATCTGTTTGGCGAGGAAAGCATCGACCGTCTTCCGCAGGGCGTTATCCCGTCCGACGAGGAGCGCATCGCCTTTATCCTGGGCAACCAGGGTCCCGACCCGTTTTTCTTCCACATGCTCACGCCGCGCATTTCCGACTGTATGTCGCTTGCTCAGGTCATGCACCGCTCGCGCATGTCGCGCCAGTTCTCGTGTCTGCGCGACGGCGTGTCGCACCTACAGCCGCGCGATGCCAATCTGGGTCGCGCCTTTGCGCTGGGCCTGCTGTCGCACTATGTGCTCGATCGCAATGCCCACCCCTTTGTCTACGAGCAGCAGTTTGGCATTGTTGAGTCCGACCCCGAGCTCGAGGCTTCGGGCAGTCAAGTCCACGCCGTGCTCGAAAGCGACCTGGACGTGCTGATGCTGCAACTCAAACGTGACGGGGCCACGGTCGAGGATTATCCACCGGCGGGCGAGATCGTCACTACCGACCGCATCAATCGCGTTGCCGGCGTGCTGATGAGCTACGTCGCCGGGCGCGTGTACGGTATCGACATCCCGGCGGGGGAGTACGCCGGCGCCGTCTCGGACATGCAGATGCTCTACCGCACTATCGAGCCGGCCGGTTCGGCCAAGACGCGCGCGATTGCCCTGCTCGAGGGCTTGGTGCACGATTATTCGCTGCTCGACGGCCTTGCGCACCGCGTGACGACCGAGTTGCCCGAGCGTACCGGCAACCTGGGCCACTTGGCATGGAAGAACCCCTTTACCGATGAAGTCTCGACCGAGAGCTTCCCCGAGGTCTTTGACCGCGCGCTGCTCGATTACGAGTGCACGGTCGCCCGATTCATCGAGACCGGCGATATGGAGGCCGTGACCAACCACGTCAATTACAGCGGTCGCGTGCTCGGCGCCGACGAAGAGTTCGACCGCGAGGAGTAGCAAGCTGCCTCGCCCATACTCTCCAATAAGTTGCGGTGGAATAGTTCCTGAATGAAGCCCCCGGAGGGCTAAGCGGGAACTATTTCACCGCAACTGCGTTGATGGGATGGCGTTTCGCCCTGCGTGTCCGTATGACCGCTCCTGTCCCTTTGCCGAATCCTTACCGGCGGTTCTGGACAATTGGGGTACGATGAACTAACTGCATATCGGGCGAATACGAAGGGTCCCTGTCCATGAAATACACCAAGCTCGAGCGTAACTGGGTTATGTATGATGTGGGCAATTCGGCCCTCGTGCTGCTCAATACCTCGGTGGTGCCCATTTACTTTAACGCCATCAATACCGGTGCTTCCTCGGCCGACCTGGTGGTCGCCTGGGGCAATGCGCAGACGATCGCCTCGCTGGTCATCGCCATGCTCATGCCCATTCTGGGCGCGCTTGCCGACTATGCCGGCAACAAGATCAAGTTCTTCTTGGGCTTCTTCCTCACGGGCCTGGTGCTTTGCCTGGCGCAGGCTATCCCAATGTCCGCCATGGCATTTTTGACCGTGTACGTGCTGTGCACCATCGGCCTTAACTCTTCTATGACGTTCTACGACGCCATGCTGCCCGACATTACCACCGACGAGCGCATGGACGCCGTGTCCAGCTCGGGCTATGCCTGGGGCTACATCGGTTCCACCGTGCCGTTCGTCATCTGCCTGGCGCTCATCATGGGTGGCCCCGCTCTTGGCGTCCCTACCATGCTGGCAACGCGTCTGTCGTTTATCATCACTGGTGCCTGGTGGCTCATCTTTACCCTGCCGCTCATTCGCACCTATAAGCAAAAGTACGGTCGCGAGCGCGGTCCCGAGGACACCATCGGCCACATCGTGGGCGGTGTGTTCTCCGAGGTCGGACACACCATGCGCGAGATCGCCCACAACAAGACCGTGCTGGTCTACATGATCGCGTTCTTCTTCTATATCGACGGTGTGCACACGGTCATTTCCATGGCAACCAGCTACGGATCGGCCTTGGGCATCGATTCGACCCAGTTGGTCCTGGCGCTGCTCGTCACGCAGTTCGTGGCCTTTCCGTCCGCCATCATCTACGGCAAGCTCGCCGGCCGCGTGGGCACGCTCAACATGATCTTGGTGGCAGTCGCCGCCTATATGGGCATTGTGCTGTTCGCCGCGTTCTTCCTAAAGACCGCCTTTGAGTTTTGGGTGCTTGCCATTATGGTCGGCCTGTTCCAGGGCGGCGTGCAGGCGCTCAGCCGTAGCTACTTTGGCCGCATTATCCCCAAGGAAAAATCCAACGAGTACTACGGCTTCTTTGACATCTTTGGTCGTTATGCAAGCGTTATGGGCACCTTCCTGGTGTCGGTCGTCACCTCGCTGACCGGCAACCCGTCGCTGGGCGTCCTTTCCATTGGCGTGCTGCTGGTCGTTGGCTTTATGCTGCTGGTCCGCCTGTCCCGCATGACTCGGGCGGCAGAGCATGCCGCATAGGAGCGAGCGGCTATTGTGCCTGTCCACGGTACTCTTTTGGGGTTATCCGCAATAAACATTGCGACTTGCGAGCAATGATTTGCCCAAGTGGGTATGATGGAATCAGCTAGGTCGCGGGGCGTCGCCTGTGTTTGGCGGCGCTCCGTTTTTGTGTTGCAAGGAGGGTAAAGGTATGAACGCCACGGTTGTGATCCCATCATATTGGGCGGGCGATGATACCCAAGCAAACGCTCCCGGCACCTACGATCACTCGACGTCGCTCAATGCCGCCAACCCGGAACTCGATCGCTGCCTGACTTCGCTCGAACAGGTGCGCGACATTCCGCGCATCATTCTCTTGGTGGTCTGTCCGGTTTCTGCCACGGCCGACGTATCCCGTCGCGTGCACGAAATCGTCAATGCGCATCCCACGCTTAAGGTCACCATCGTTACCAATACTCAGGCTTCGCGTGTTGCCGACCGCGTGGCGCAGATTGCGCCCAAAGGCTCGGGCGAGTGCGTGAGCCTGCGCGGCTACGGCGCCATCCGCAACATGGGTCTTGCCTGCGCGGCGGTGCTGGGGCATGACGCGGTTATCTTTTTGGATGACGATGAGACTGTCATCGACGCCGACTTTATGAAGCGCGCGACCTATGCGTTGGGGCAGCAGACACGTCAGGGCTTGCCGATCTTGGTCAAGAGCGGCTATTTCTACGATCGCGACGGCTCGCCGCTGGCTCCCACGGACAAGGCGGGCATCTGCCATCGTTGGTGGACCAAGCGCATCGAGTTCAACCGTTGGATGAAAAAGGCGCTCTCGGGCACCCGCATCTCGCGCTCCAACTACGTGGGCGGCGGCCTGATGGCCCTGCACGCCCGCGCCTTTACGCGTGTAGCCTTTGACCCGTTTATCACCCGCGGCGAGGACTTGGATTACCTCTTTAACATGCGCATGTTTGGCTACGACGTGTGGTTCGATAACGAGTGGACCGTGCGTCATCTGCCTCCGGAGTCCGAAAAGCGCTCACCGCGCTTTATGCAGGATGTATACCGTTGGTACTACGAACGGGCAAAGTTGACATTCGCCGCGCATCAAAAGGAGCTCATTCCCGTTACGGCGGCATCGCTCATGCCCTACCCGGGCCCGTGGATTTCGCGCGAGCTCGACGACCGCGTGCGCAAGACCGCTATGGTCCGCAGCGTGTTTACCCGCGAGCATGAGGGCTACCTGCGCATCTGGCGCCATGGTATCGACGAGGCAAAGGCCTATGCGCGCCAAAACGCTGCAAGCTACCTGCGTTTCCAGAGCTTTTGGCCCAAGATCATGGACGGGCTTTGGCGTGACGCACAACTGATCAGTATCCTGGAGGGGGCCGAATGATCGACCGCCGCGCCCAGCGCGATAGTTCAATATCAATCTTTCGCATCATTGCCGTTGCCTGCGCCATTTGCGTGCTGGTGTACTTTATTTTTGCCTTGGTGACCGGTATCGAGCCGATCGCCACGGTGATTGCCTGCGCGCTGCTGTGCATCTTTCTGTGCATCTTTATCTTTTTGACGCTCAATCCCGATTCGGTGCGCTCCCAGTACACCGAGGAGACGCTCTCGGTGGCCTCGGCCATGCTTGAGGACATTAAGGGCGGTCTGACGCAGGAGTCGGCGCGTTTGGTGTGCCGGCGCATTTTGCCCGAGACGCGCGCCATGACGGTGGCCATCACCGACGAGGGCAACGTGTTGGCCTGCGCAGGCGAGTTTGAGGAAAAACTACTGCCAGATTCTCCCATCCACACGCTTGCCACACGCTACGTTATCGAACATGGCATCGTGCAGTCGTTCAACCGTATGGTGGATGTCGTGGGCTCGGATGGCTCGCACAACCAAGTCCCCGCCGGCATTATCGCCCCCATCAAGGTGGGCGATCGTACCGTCGGCACGCTCAAGTTCTACTACAAGACCCCGCGCGCCGTCGACCGTACCCAGTACGCGCTTGCCTCGGGCTTTGCCGAGATCTTGTCCACGCAGCTCGCCATCCACGAGCTCGAGGTGCAAAAGGAACTCACGGCGCGCGCCGAGGTGCGTGCGCTGCAAGCGCAGATTAACCCGCACTTCCTGTTCAACACGCTGAACACCATTGCATCGTTTACGCGCACCGACCCGCTGCGGGCCCGCGAACTGCTTCGTGAGTTCTCATCGTTCTATCGTGCCACGCTCGACAACTCGGGATCGCTTATTCCGGTCTCGCGCGAGGTTGCACAGACCAAGCGCTACCTTACCTTTGAGAAGGCCCGCTTTGGCGAGGACCGCGTACTTGCGACGTTCGATGTGTCCGAGGACGTGGAAGATACGCTGGTGCCGGCGTTCGTGATCCAGCCGATTGTCGAGAACGCCGTGCGTCATGGTATGGGAGATGACGACGCCCTGAGGATCGACGTGACCGTTCACCAAGACGGCGAGGATGCAATCTTGATTGCCGTGGCCGATAATGGCGTGGGCATGGATGAGGGTACCGCCGCCAGACTGTTTGACGAGCGTTCTGCCCGTCCCGACGCCAGCTCTCCCCAGGGTGGCGGCGCCGGTGTGGCCATGCACAATATTTCGGAGCGCATCCATCGCTTTTATGGGCCGCACTCCTATACGCGTGTCGAATCGGCGCCGGGCAAGGGCACCAAAGTGCTCCTTCATCTTGATTTGTCAGAGAGCATCTTTGACATTCAAGAGTAAAATAAAAGGCTACGGGCTCAACGTCATGCGACGGATGCCCGGCGTAGTTAGTTGACGAAAGGTTTTATCCCTATGCTGCGTGCGATGATTGTGGATGATGAGGCGCCGGCTCGCTCGGAGCTTCGCTTCCTGCTCGAGCAAACGGGCAAGATCGGCACGATCACGGAGGCGTCGAGCGTCCGCTCCGCCATCGAGATGCTTATGGAAAGTCGCGTGGATGTCGTGTTTCTCGATATCTCGATGCCCGGTGCCTCGGGCCTGCAACTTGCCGAGGCGCTGCATAAGCTCAAAAATCCGCCGGCGATCGTGTTTGTGACTGCGTATAGTGACCATGCGGTCGAGGCATTCGACGTGGATGCCGTCGATTATCTGATGAAGCCGGTCGAGGAAGCTCGCTTGGATCGCGCGATCGAGAAGGTCATGCAACGCACCAAGCCGGTTACGGACAGCAAGGTGACCATCGAGCGTATCCCGGTGGAAAAGGGCGGCCGCAAGGTGCTCATTCCCGTGGACGACATTCGCTTTATCATGGCCAAGGACGATTACTCCTGCATCTATACCGTCGATGATCGCTTTTTGTCGACGACCTCGCTGGCGCAGTTTGAGGCCAAGCTCTGCGATTTTGGCTTCTTCCGTGTTCACCGCCGCTATATCGTCAACTTGGCGTGCGTCACGGATGTCGAGACGGTGCCCTCGGGTGCCATCCAGCTGGGCATTACGGGCGTCGACGAACGCGTGCCGGTTTCGCGCCGCCGCGTCGTGCCGCTCAAGAAGGCCTTGAGCCTCTAGTACACTGGCCCCGCAGCCCTGTAGACCAATTGTCTGCGGAGCCGTGGGGCTTTTTGTATATACGTCGAATCGGTTTTGCAGAAGGGATCCCATGAACAGTGCAAGCGCCAAGCGCATCGACATCATCTCGGACACCCACGGCTATCTTTCGCCCGCGCTTCTGGACGAGCTCAAGGGCGCAGATCTGATCATTCACGCCGGAGACCTAACGTCCGAGATGGATTACGAGCATCTATGCACCATCGCCCCCGTGCGAGCGGTCCTAGGAAACAACGACTACTACCGCGATTACGGCCCGGATGTAGACCGTCTGGCCCTCTTCACCTACGAAGGCCTCAAATTTGCCGTAGCCCACTACCGCGAGGACCTTCCGGTGGGATCCGTAGACGTAGCCATCAACGGCCACACCCACGTAACCAAAGAAGCCCAAGTAGGCCACTGCCTGGTCCTCAACCCCGGCAGTGCCAGCTACCCCAGAGGCAGCCGAGGCCCCACCATGGCCAGAATGCTCGTCAAGGACGGCAAGATCCTGAGCACCAAATTTATTGACTTGGAGTAACCGCAACAAAAACGGGGGATGCACAACGCATCCCCCGTTTTTTATGAGCCAAAGGCAGAGTCCCAACAAGAACCTAAGACAACCCCGCCACGGAGAACGGGGTCGCCGAGCCGCGAAGCGGCGAGCAACAAGAACTGGTTGAACATAGTGACGGCAGGGAGGGTCTCCGGGGCTGAGGGCGGGGGTTAAGTTTGTCGCGAGTTCCGCACGCAAAGGAAAGCACTTAATGTGCTTTCCGTCTTGCGCAGG
>URZN01000061.1 GCA_900552345.1 uncultured Collinsella sp.
GAACCGGCTCGCACACCGGGGTACGGTCGATGACACCGGGGGCCTTGAACTCGATGGGGCGACGATGCGTGGCGACGATGTCACCCAGGCCGTCGATAGGCTGGCCGAGCGGATTGACGACGCGGCCGAGCATGGCGCGGCTCACGGGGATATCCATAATGCGGCCAGTGGTGCGGCACTCGTCGCCTTCCTTGATGGAGTCGACGGCACCGAACAGAACGGCGCCGACCTCGTCACGGTCAAGGTTCTGGGCAAGGCCGAAGACGGTCTCACCGGTATCGGAGCTCTTGAACTCCAGAAGCTCGCCTGCCATGGCGCTCTTGAGGCCGGAGACGCGCGCGATGCCGTCGCCTACCTCGTCGACCGTTGAAACCTCATGCGTATCGACCGTCGCGGAGAGGCTCGTGAGCTGCTCCTGCAGTTTCTTGGCGATATCCTGGGCATTGAGGGTTTCGGACATTAGGCTTCACCTCCGTACGAATTAGCAGAGTTTGCGAGGGTCTCCTGCGCGATGCGCAGCTGCGTCTTGACGGAAATGTCACGACGCTCGCCGCGGGCCTCGAGCACCAGGCCGCCCACGATAGACGGGTCGACCTGCTCGATAAGGAATACCTTGCGGCCGAAGTCCTGCTCGCATTTCTTAGTGATGGTTTGACGCAGCTCGTCGTCGAGCGGGATCGCCGTGGTGACGGTCACGCCCACTACATCCTCGTCTTCCTCGGCAACATACTTAAAGGCAGCTGCCACCTTGGGAAGAAGGTCGAGCTGGTCGCGCTTGGACATGGTGTCGAGCACGGCGATGATCTCGGGGCTGGCGCTAGCCAGACGCTCGATCATCTCGAGGTCCTCGAACACATGGTTCTCAGCCTTGGCGGCTTCCAAAAGGGAGCGCGCGTAGGTCTCGAGTACCTTGTCCTGATAGCGGCTAGTCGGCATTCAGGCTACCTGCTTCCTGGATGTAGCGCTCGATGAGCTTCTTCTGCTCGGACTCGTCCTCGAGTGCCTCGCCCACGATCTTGGTGGCGACGGCAACGGACAGGTCGGCGATGGAGCTCGCGGCACCGGCGTAGATGGACTTGCGCTCGTCCTCGACGGTCGTATGGGCCTTGGCGATGATCTCCTCGGCCTCCTTGTGGGCAGCCTCGATGATACGGGCGCGCTCGGACTCGGCGTCCTTACGGGCCTCGAGAACGATGTCGGCAGCCTGACGACGGGCGTCGGTGACGATCGAGTCGGACTCAGCGCGCTTGGCGATGGCCTCCTGCTTGGTCTTCTCGGCCTCGTCGAGGCTCTCCTCGATCTTCTTGCCGCGCTCCTCCATGGTTTTCATGATGCCCGGCAGGGCGACCTTTGCCAGCACGATCCAGATGATCAGGAAGGCGATAAGCGCCGGGATGAACTCCGCCATCTTAGGGATGAGGATGTCCGCACCGGCAGCGCCGTCCTCGGCGAACGCGGAAACCGGCATAAGCAGCGCGGCCGCGGACGCGGAGAGTGCGATCGCGCTCTTCTGGGATGAAAGATTCATACTTGACGCTCCGTGCTATTTAACGATCAGCGCGACAACGAAGCCGATCAGAGCCAGAGCCTCGCCGAAGGCGGAGCCCATGATGAAGACGGTGAACACGCGGCCCTGGACCTCAGGCTGACGGGCCATAGCACCCGTAGCACCCAGAGCAGACAGGCCGATAGCAAGACCAGCGCCGATAACACCGAGACCGTAACCGATAACTCCCACGATTCCTCCTTTGTCGTGCGTGTCTTATTTCACGCAGGATAACCTTTTTATAACTGCCGGGCTCCATGGGTACGGGCACCGGCGGTTTAACGAATTGCCTTACCTTTAAGGCGCGAACGGAAGATTACTCCTCCTCCGCGACCTCCTCTGCCTCGGAGACATACACGGCGGTAAGGACCGTGAAGACGTAAGCCTGGATGGCGCCGACCACAAGCTCGATCGCATAGATCAGGATGAGGATGGCAAGCCAGGCCAGCGAAGGCAGGGCGCCGACGGCGTGGGCCGCGGAAACCTGCTGAAGCAGCGGCTGCATGAACATGCTCGCCATGATGGCGAACGAGCCCATGACCACGTGTCCTGCGAACATGTTGCAGAACAGACGGACGGCGAGCGTGATGAGGCGCAGGAAGGTCGAGAAAAGCTCGACGACCCACACAAGCACGTTCATCGGGAAGCTCACGCCCTGCGGGGCGAGGCTCTTGATGTAGCCGATCACGCCGTGAGCCTTGCATCCGTAGTAGATGAAGTACACGAAGGCGAAGATGGCGAGCGCGGCGGTGGAGCCGATTGCGCCGGTGCCGGGCTTCATTCCCGGGATCAGGCCGATCATGTTATTGATCAGGATGAACAGGAAAAGCGAGCACAGGAACGGGAAGTGCTTCTTCCAGTTCTCACCCACGACGCCCTTGCCGATATCGTTCTCGACGTACTCGATGATGTACTCGAAACCGTTGACGAAGAAGCCCTTGGGAACTAGGGTCTGCTTCTTCTTGAACACGGCCAGGACGATCAGGAGCACGATCGTGGAGACGATCAGCCAAAACGAGTACTGCGTGATGCCGCAGCTCAGATCGCCCACGACAGGGGTGGAGCTGAACTCGCTGACCAGATGATTAATCTCATCAGGCAGCTTTTCAAAAATTTCCACGACTTACCTTTCGACCTCATGAGGATCTCGCAGCGCCTTGGCGACGCGAACCGTGCAGGCGGCCATAAAGGCCACGAAGCCGATCGCCTCGCCCAGGAGGAACATGCGAAATGCCTCTCCGAACAACGCAAACACAACCAAGGTAAAGACGAGCAGGGCGACTGCCGAGACCGCCAGACTCACCATGCCCTTGAGCATGTCCGCATTCTGCTTATCGTCAAGAACCGGCTTGAGCGTAAAGACAAAGGGAAGGAAGGCAATTGCGCCCGCGATGGCGCCTGCAACGATAGCGAGCAGATCGGCTATCTGAAACACTGGCTTCCTCGCTTTCCTTTTTACGCCTCACGGCACAGTCCCAGCCAAACATTGGTGACTATTGTACGAGCCAATCGCTAAAGTACAACCGTAAAACAAACGGTTAATACGCACCTGTACGTTTTCTTAAGGCCTTCTTTATGCCGCAGGTACGGTAATACGTTTTTTCGAACCCCTCAGGGCAAAACGTCCGTTAACAGAAGTGCGCGTGGACGACTTTTGCTCGCCCGCGCGCACCATTTCTTCGTATTTGTGACCGTAGCCGACAAGGCCCAACGACTAGAGCGTGCCGTAGATGCGGTCTCCGGCGTCGCCCAGGCCGGGAACGATGTAGGCGGCCTCGTTGAGATGGTCGTCGATGGCGCACGTATAAATATGTACGTCGGGGTCCTTTTCGGTCAGTGACTTGAGGCCCTCGGGCGCGGCGACGATACACAGCATGCGGATATCCTTGACACCGCGCTCGCGCAGGTAGCTGATGGCCATCTCGGCCGAACCGCCCGTGGCGAGCATGGGGTCGACAACCAGGCAGATGCGCTGATCGATATCCTTGGGCATCTTGCAGTAATACTCATGCGGCTCGTGGGTGACCTCGTCGCGCTCCATACCGATGTGGCCCACGCGAGCGGAGGGCACCAAGTCGAGGATGCCATCGACCATGCCGAGGCCCGCGCGCAGGATAGGAACGATGGCGAGCTTCTTGCCGGCAAGCTGCTTAAACGTGGCAGTGGTGATGGGGGTCTCGACCTCGACGTCTTCCATGGGCAGGTCGCGCATGGCCTCGTAGCCGTCAAAGAGCGCAAGCTCGCGCACGAGCTGGCGGAACTGGTTGGTGCCGGTGCTCTTGTCGCGCAGGATCGACAGCTTGTGCTGGACGAGCGGATGGTCGACAAGCGTCACGCGGGACGTATCGTAGGTGACGGTCATGGGTTGATTGCCCCTTTCGTTGCGGCCGGAAGATGGCCTTGCTGACAAGACGCCTGGCGACATTGTTGCCTCGCGCCGTGCATAAGTTTAACGGTTTGTTGTATCGAGCAGCTCGTCGCAACCCTACTGAGCGGTGTTGAGCGAACGCTTGACGGCATCACGCCAACCAGCGAGGTTGCTCTCACGGCGCTCGACGGACATGTGAGGATGGAAGACTTTGACGATCTGAGCGTTTTGCTCCAGCTCCTCCAAATCCTCCCAATAGCCGACAGCAAGGCCCGCCAAGTACGCGGCGCCAATCGCCGTGGTCTCCACCGTCTCGCACTGCAGCACGGGGATATCCAGCAGATCAGCCTGGAATTGCATGATGAACTCATTGCGCGAGGCACCGCCATCGACGGACAGGCGCTCAATCGAAAGTCCCACGTCCTGCTCCATGGCGCGTAGTACGTCATAACTCTGGTAGGCCATGGACTCGCAGGCCGCACGCACAATGGTCGCGCGACTCGAGGCGCCGGTCAGGCCGCACACGATACCGCGAGCATGCGGGTCCCACCAGGGAGCGCCCAGGCCTGCGAAGGCGGGGACGAAGTAGCAGCCCTCGTTGTCGCTGATCGAAGTGGCGAGTTGCGCGGACTCGCTCACGCTCGAGATGATGCCCATGTTGTTGCGCAGCCAATTCATGGTTGAGCCGGCGGCAAAGATAGAGCCCTCGAGCGCATAGCTGATCTTGCCGTCCGCGGCGATACCGATCGTGGAGACCAGACCGTTCTTGGATTCGACGATCTCGTCGCCGGTGTTCATGAGCATAAAGCAACCCGTGCCATAGGTGTTTTTGGTCTGGCCGGGATGGAAGCAGCAGTGGCCGAACAGCGACGCCTGCTGGTCGCCCGCCACGCCCATGATGGGTGGCATGTTGGTCATGATGTCGCTCGCGACGCGGCCGTAGTCGCCCGAGCTCCAACGAACCTCGGGCATCATGGAACGTGGAACGTCAAAGAGCGCCAGCAGATCGTCGTCCCAATCGAGCGTATGGATATTAAAGAGCGCGGTGCGGCTGGCATTGGTGTAGTCGGTGGCAAAGACCTGACCGCCGGTGAGGTTGTAGATGAGCCAGGTGTCGATGGTGCCGAACATGAGGTCGCCCGCCACCGCGCTCTCACGCGCACCGTCAACGTTGTCGAGGATCCACTGCACCTTGGAAGCCGAGAAATACGGATCGAGTGTGAGTCCCGTGCGGGAGCGCACCAGTTCTTCTGCGCCCTGCTCGACCAGCTCGTCGATCAGAGGTGCGGTGCGACGGCATTGCCACACGATGGCGTTATAGATGGGTTGGCCGCTTATGCGGTCCCACACCACCGTGGTCTCGCGCTGGTTGGAGATACCGATGGCGGCAATGCGGTCAGAATGGATGCCGCTCTTAAACTGGACCTCCATCATCACGCCGATCTGGCTGGCAAGCACCTCCGTGGGATCCTGCTCCACCCAGCCGGGGCGCGGGAAGCTGGTTTTGACGCTACGGCGCGCCTGGGCGACGATGCAGCCGTACTCGTCGACGATGGTCGCGAGTACCGAGGTAGTGCCGCAGTCGAGCGCCATGATGTAGGAACCGCCAAAGCTAAACGAGGCGTCTTCCATACCCAGGCTACCTAGATTCAACGACATCGCTTACACCTTTCTATTGCATCGGGTCGGACAGGACCCGCTCGATCTCTGATGCGGGGAGCGCGCCTTGGCGCAGGATCTGGAGCTCGCCGCGCTGAAACGACACGATGGTTGAGGCGTCGCGACACGGGGTCTCACCTGCATCGACAGCCACATCGACCCCCTCCAGGATGCGCTCCTCCACCGTGACAAAACTTGCCGGCGCGGGCGCGCCGTGCGTGTTGGCGCTGGTGCAGGCAAGAGGGCTGCCGCAGGCGCGGATGAGCGCCTGAACCACGGGCGAGGCCGAAGCGCGAAGTGCCACCGTGTCGTCGGCGGCGCGCATAAAGGTCGGCACGCAGGGGGCCGCCTTGACCACGATAGTCAGGGCGCCCGGCCAGCATCGTCGGGCGAGCACGCGGGCCTCGTTAGGGATATCCACGCCATAGCGGTCGAGTGCCTCGGCATCATCGACCAGCCAGGCAACCGTTTGGGTGAGCTCGCGCTGCTTGAGGGTAAAGATGCGACGATATCCGGTACCGAGGGCGGGGGCCGCGGCGCCGTTGACGGTGGCCTGCGGATCGCGCGGCCACGGCAGAGGTTCACTTGTATCTTGTGGAACGGCATCCGAGAAGGCGTTGACCGCCACGGCGACACCGTAGACCGTCTCGGTTGGAATAAGCGCCAGGCCACCGCGACCGAGTAGCTCGGCCGTGCGCTCGACTGCAAGCCGATGCGGCTCGCGCGCTCCCTCGTATACCCGATAGACCGTCTGCATGTGTATGCCAGCCCCTTACGCTCTGGTGCAAGTTTGTTTACTGTGGGGCATTCTCGCACGAAACGTTCAACCTATTTGCCCAGAGCGCATGTTGGTTTGGTGAGCGGCTCTAGTAGTCGGTGAAAGTGAGGGGGTTATTGGACAGCTACGAACTTCTTTGGTCTTCCGGCGTGACGTTCTTGGGCGGCGTAACGTTCGATGCTGTCTATCGTTATCATCCGACGACCGTCGACGAGTTCAACATCGAGCTTTCCGGCTTTGACCAGCGCGGTGATCCGCGGAGCAGAGACTTTGAGGTCCAGTGCTGCGTCTTTAAATGTGCGGCACGCCGCTTCCCGAGCGCCCTCGTGGTCGATTTCGACTGAAAGGGCCACGACCTCGGCCGAGCGTTCGTACCCTGCCGGAGTCAAACCGTTGTTGAGATCGTCGGCCAAAAACGCCATCAGCGCCTCGGTGGCATGGGCAATCGCTTCTTCGCGCGTATCGCCATCGGCAAAAGCGCCGGGAATCTGCGGGAAGCTGGCGCAGTAACCGTCGTCTTCTTTTATGAGAACGCAGTCATAGGTAAATCGCTGCCTCATTTTGCCTCCAACTACCATCCAGCTTGGCGACGAATACTTGCCCACGTGCCCTTCTTTGGTCGATCACCACCAGAGCCGTTCACGGTGACAACACGGTCGCCAGAAACATACTTAGCATGACTACCGACTTGCGCGACCTTCACGAATCCATCGTGCTTGAGTAGGGCAATGATTTCCCGAAAGGTAGGAGGTTGCATGGGCCGACCTCTTTCAGCCGTCCTAATTATAAACCTGTCTCTTATACACATCTCCGAGCCCACGAGACCGGAGCCTATCT
>URZN01000062.1 GCA_900552345.1 uncultured Collinsella sp.
ATAGGCTCCGGTCTCGTGGGCTCGGAGATGTGTATAAGAGACAGATGGAATCGACACCGTCGCGCAGCGCTGCGGCCATGGCGCGCACGGCCTCCTGGCGCTGCTCATCGCTCGCCGTGGCAAGCGATGCCGACGCTGCCTTGGCGGCAACGGCAAGATCGTGGACATACGTAGCTATATCGACCGACATGGGCGGCCCTTTCTCTTAGATGTTTGCCATCCATGGTAGCCGATTTGTGCATGCCCTCGCCCGCGGCGGTAGAATTAGTCAACCCGAAACACCGCAACGAACGGAAGTACCGCATGGCCCTCATCACTTCATACAACGTCCCCGGCCTCTATGTCGAGGACCACAGCATCGACGTCCCCCTTGACTGGCGCGGCCTGGAGCCGATGCTCCTGGCCGTCGGCAGCACCATGCGCCGCGGCGCCATGCCGGCGCCCATCGCCGGTGCGCCCGAGAGCATCAAGCTCTTCTACCGCGTGGTTTGCGCGCCCGACCGCATCAACGACGATCTGCCGCTGCTCCTGTTTTTGCAGGGCGGCCCCGGCGGCGAGAGCCCGCGTCCGCTGTCGCCCACAAGCGACGGCTGGATCGAGGAGGCCGTCAAGCACTTCCGCGTCGTCCTGCCCGACCAGCGCGGCACCGGGCGCAGCAGCTGTGTAGACGGGAGCACGATTGCCGCACTGGGCGAGCGCGCGACGGCGGCCGGCTCCGATGCCGCGCGCTCGCAGGCTGACTTCCTCAAGCGTCACCTCGCCAGCTCCATCGTGCGCGATTTTGAGTACCTGCGCCTGGTGGGCTTTGGCGGTAAGCCCTGGATCACGCTCGGCCAGAGCTACGGCGGCTTTTTGACGCTGAGCTACCTGTCGCTCTTCCCCGAGGGCGTGGCGGCGAGCTTTACCTGCGGCGGCATTCCGCACGTGCCGGCGAGCGCCAGCGAGGTCTACGCGCACACCTTCCCACGCATGGCAGCCAAGACGCAGCAGTATTACGACCGCTACCCCGCCGATGCCGAGCGCGTGGCGGCGCTGGCCGATGCGATCGAGGAGCAAAAGCCCTTACTGCCCGACGGCTCGCCAATGACGGTGGAGCGCCTACAGCTTATGGGCAGCGACTTTGGCATGAAGCCGAGCTTTGAGCGCATGCACTGGATTATCGATCATGCGTTTGTTGATGGCGACGGCACGCTGAGCTGCGGTGCCTCAGTATCCGATAGCTTTTTGATGCGCGCTTTCGAGCGCACCAACACGCGCACGAATCCGCTGTACTGGACGCTGCAAGAGTTCATCTACGCCGATGGCGACACCATGCCCATTCGCTGGGCCGCGGCAGAGGAAAAGGCACACCGCGCCGAGTTCGACACGCTCGCGCGCCCGCTCCTGTTTACCGGCGAGGCCATGTTCCCGTGGATGTTCGAGCAGATGCCCGAGCTCAAGCCCTTCAAGCCCGCGATGGAACTGCTGATGGAAGACACGAGCTGGGACAAGATTTACGACCCGCAGCGCCTAGCATGCAATGAGGTGCCACTCCAGGCCGCCGTGTACTTCGATGACATGTACGTGGACTCGGGCATGCAGCTCGACACGCTCAGCCGCGTGGGCAACTCGCACGCCTGGGTGACCAACGAGTTCGAGCACGATGGACTGCACGGCAGCGAGGTATTCAAACATCTCTTCGACGAAGCCCTCAACCGCGGAGACCTGCGTCGAATCTTCTAGCGAAGGAGTGTCCCCACCTGCCGGCACAATAGGAACGTCCCCAAGCGCCGGCAGTGGGACCCCGCCGCCTCAACGAGTTGCGGTGAAATAGGGACTGCTAAAGGCTTTAAAGCCGCCAAACAGGAACTATTTCACCGCAACTTACGATATGCCGGCGTTACGGCCACCGCAGGTAGAAGGCGGAAAGCGAAAACGACCCTAAGCGAGTGGCTTTAAATCGTAGGTCGAACAAAAGAAGCGAGCGCCGCCCAGAGCGAACAAGTTGGCATGAAAATGGCGAGGCATAGACCTGATGGTCATGCCTCGCCTTTTGAATGACAAATTGTCGCTCTGGGCGGCGCGCAGCGTCGACCCGTTAGGCGAAGACAATTAAGTTGTCTCGATGAATCGCGGGCTTTTCGGCCAGGTCTGCCAGCAGGCGGTTGCTGGCAATCTGGTCCTGGCGGCGGCCGGCAGCAAGCTCCAGCACGTCCGAATCGGCCTCGGCGATACCGCGGGCGACGACCATACCGCTCGGATCGCACACATCGAGCACATCGCCCTCGGCAAACTCTCCATTGACCTGGCGAATACCCACCGCGAGCAAGGACGAGCCACGGCTGACCAGCGCCTTCGCGGCACCGTCGTCAACCGTTACCGAGCCATGTGCCTTGTCACCCAGCGCGATCCACAGCTTGCGCGGCGCAATATCCAGGCGCTCCGCCGGCGGGTCGAACAGCGTGCCCACGCTCTCGCCGCGGGCCAGGCGCACGAGCGCATCGGGCTCCTCGCCCGAGCAAATCACGCTCTGAATGCCGGCCGTCATCAAAATGCGGCTCGCGCGAATCTTGGTGATCATGCCGCCCGTACCCACCGAGGTCGAAGAATCACCCGCCGAGGCAATGATCTTGGCATCGATCTTATGCACGACCGGGACAAACTCGGCCGTCGGATCCTCGTGCGGATTGGCGGTGTAGAGGCCGTCGATGTCCGAGAGCGTCACGCACAGGTCGGCGGAAACCAGGCAGCTCACGAGGGCCGCGAGTGTATCGTTGTCGCCGAACTTGATCTCGTCGACGGTGACGGTGTCGTTTTCGTTGACGACCGGCACCACGCCCAGCTCCACCAGACACAGCAGGGCGTCGCGCGCGTGCAGGTAGGACGTACGGCGCGCCGTGTCATGGCGCGTGAGCAGCACGAGCGAGGTGAGTAGGTCGCGCGCATGGAACTCCTCGTCGTAGGCCGACGAGATGATGCACTGGCCGGCCGAGGCGCAGGCCTGCAGGCTCGGCAGATCGCCAACCGGTTTGCGGTCGAAACCCAGAACGGGATAGCCACAGGCAATGGCGCCGGAGCTCACCACGACCAAGCGCCAGCCGAGCTTGCGCAGGGCCGCGGCCTGATCGGCCAGGCCACCGATAAACGCGCGGTTGACCTTACCGTCGGCACCCACCACCGTGGACGAGCCGATCTTTACCACCATCGTTTTATAAGAAGTCGTCATACGTCAAACCAATCGAGTGTTGAGCAGGCGGGCGAGCTGGAGCAGCCGGGGCACCCGGTGCGGGACGGACGAAAATGATCCGTTTTCCTCCGTCCCCTTCGGATCATTTTGCCCAGGGGAAGGCCGAAGCCGCGGCCATGTTCTTGCGCACGAGCTCGTCGCGCACCTGGGCCAAGCCCTGTTCCATGCCCACCACGTAGGTCTGCGGATACAGGAAGCGCTTGAAAGCCGCGTCCAGATGATCGATTGCCCAAGCACAGCGCTCGCGTGCGTCCTCGATGCTCTCGCGCGGGGCTACCGCACTGCCATCGCGCACGATCGGCACCAGCAGCTCGCGATACTCAAGCTCGGATACATCGGTCACCAGGGCGGCATCGTTCACGGCCACGAGGGTATTGCCGCGCGCGGCGCCCTCCCCCGCCAGATGATCCTCGTCATAGATCATGTCGCAGACCGGGCCGCCAAAGCCGTCGTAATAGCGGCGCACACGCTGCATGCCCGGAATCGTGCGCTTGTAAGGCTGCTCGGAGAGCTTCACCACCGGCGTCCACGGGTCCGTCTCGCTCGCGCGGCGGGCCGAAAGCTTGTACACGCCGCCCAACGCCGGCTGATCGTAGCAGGTCGCGAGCTTGGTGCCCACGCCAAAGCTATCGATGGGCGCGCCCTGGTCGAGCAGCGACTGGATCGTGTACTCGTCCAGGTCGTTGGAGACCGAAATCCCCACATAGGGCAGGCCCTCAGCATCGAAACGGCCGCGGACATACTTGGACAGCTTGGCGAGGTCGCCCGAATCGATGCGAATAGCCGACAGGCGCTCGCCCACCGCCTCCATCTCCTTGGCGACCGTAATGGCATGTTCGCAGCCCTCGCGCACGTCGTAGGTGTCGATGAGCAGCGTACAGTTCTTGGGACTCGACTTGGCAAAGGCGCGGAAGGCCTCGAGCTCGGAATCGAAGCTCATCACCCAGCTGTGCGCGTGTGTGCCAAAGACGGGGATGCCGTAGCGGCGCCCGGCAAGCACGTTAGACGTGGACGAGCAGCCGGCCACGTAGCTCGCGCGCGCAACAGCCAGGCCGCCATCGGGACCCTGGGCACGACGCAGGCCGAACTCGGCGACGGGGCGACCATCGGCCGCCAGTACCACGCGCGCCGTCTTGGTGGCAACAAGCGTCTGGAAACCGACGATGTTGAGCAGCGCGGTCTCGAGCAGCTGGCACTCCAGCGCCGGGCCGGTGACGCGCACCATGGGCTCGCGCGGAAAGACGAGCTCGCCCTCGAGCACGGCGTCGATATTCACGTGTACACGGAAGTTGCGCAGGTAATCGAGGAATGCAGGCTTAAACATCGCGCCGCCGGCCGGAGCCTGGAGCGAGGCGAGGTAGTCGATGTCCTCGGGCGTAAAGCGCAGGTTCTCGACAAGCTCGGGCAGCTCGGCGGTGCCGCACATGACGGCATACGCGCTGCCAAAGGGATGGTCACGGTAAAACGCCGTAAAACAACCCTGCTCATTGGCCTTGCCGCTCTCCCACAGGCCCTGGGCCATAGTGAGTTCGTACAGATCGGTGAGCATTGCGATGTCGGTGGGATGCGAGATGTCGGTCAAAGCCATGGGGCGACCTTTCGGATGTGTTGTGCAGAGGTTGAGGGTTGGGCGAGGCGGACGTGCGGGCATGGAGCCCGGCGCGAACACGTTAGTCCAGGCCCATGCTGCCCGTGATCGTGTAGACCATAAAGACGATAAACGCGATGAGGGCGAGCACGATGATGATTTTTTGAGCCGGAGCCATGCCGGGGATCTCGTTCTCGCCCGTAGGCTCCTTGGAGGTGACCATGCGCTGGGCAAAGGTCATCTCGTCACGGCTCGGTTTGGGCTCGACGGGCTTGGGACGAGCGGCCTTTTTAGGCTGAGGTTTGGGTGCGGTGGGTGCGGGCTTCGCAGCGGCAGGCTTGGGTGCAGGCGCGGGCTTGGGCGCGGGCGCGGGCGCAACCTTCGCAGCGGCCTCCTCGGCCTTCTCGCGCTCGGCACGCAGGGCGGCCAGCTCCTCACGCTCGCGGCGCGCCTCTTCCTGGGCCTCGCGACGAGCCTTCTCGGCGCGGAGCTCTTCCAACTCGGCGCGCTCCTCGGCAGACAGTGGTTGGGACTCAAGCTCGGCCATGGTATTGCCCTTTCTTTTTAAAAAAAGCCGCCGACACAATGTCAGCGGCTTATCAAATCCAAGGGTGGAGACGAAGGGAGTCGAACCCTCGGCCTCTGCCATGCGACGGCAGCGCTCTCCCAACTGAGCTACGTCCCCAGGACAAGTTGATATTTTACCTACGGCTCGCCAACTGTCAACGCCCAATACCCAGTCTTTTTGGGACGGGGCTGTTTTGGCTACTTTTCGAACGTCCGAGCCACCCGATGATTTTTTAATCCCCGTCCCAGAAAAATCATCGGCGAACGCGCTACTTTGCGCTGGTGAGGACACCGGTGGTGTCGAACGCCGGGGTAAAGCTCTCGTCTACCGCTCCGCCTTCTTGCCAGAACATCGTCGTAAAGCCCAGGTCGTCGGCATGATCGAGCACCTGCTCGTACTCCTCGCGCGTCACGGCGCGTGCCAACTCGCCGCCCTGCTCGCGCATGAGCGCATTGGGCGTGTACTGGTTCATGACCGAAATCGGCACGTCACCCACCGTCTGCCACACCAGGTCCAGCACGCGGCACGAATCGTCCGCATGACCCGGCAGCACCAGGTGACGCACGATGATGCCGCGCTTCATGAGCCCGTCCTCGTCCACCAGCTCTCCCCCGCGGCGCTTAATCTCGCGCGCCATCTGAGCCAGGCCAGACACGGCTACACGCGGGTAATCCTGAATATGAGAGAGCGACTGCGCAAGCCTCGCATCGGCATATTTAAAATCGGTAAGCCACACATCGACTAGATCGCCGAGCGCAGCCACGGCACTCGCCCGCTCATAGCCGCTCGTGTTGTAGACGATCGGGATGTCCAGCCCGCGCGCCCGTGCCGCGGCAATAGCGGTCGGCAGCAGGTGCGCGTAGTGTGTCGCAGTCACCAGGTTGATGTTGTTGGCACCCTGGTCCTGCAGCTCCAGCATAATCTCGACCAAACGCTGGGACGTAATCTCAAGACCGAAATTGCCCGTCGAGATCTCGTGGTTTTGGCAGTAGACGCATTTGAGCGAGCAGCCGCTAAAGAAAATCGTGCCCGAGCCAGCCTCGCCCGAAATGGGCGGCTCCTCCCACATATGGAGCGCCGCGCGGGCGACCTTAAGCGTGTCGTCGGCGCCGCACACGCCACGCGCGCCCTCGTCGCGTGGCGCGCCGCAACGGCGTGGACACAAATGGCAGGCGGGCGAAAAAAGTTCGGTCAACGACGTCGGCATAAAAACATGCTCCAAAACAACGATTCAGCAGCTCAAACGCAAAAGGCCAGACCGCGTAGACGGCTCCGTCCCTAAGGCGCCGTAATCGTCCGACACGATTTTTGTAATGTCAAGACTGGAATCAACAAAGTGCCGCTTTATGATGTAGGTATTCCGCCCCCCGCGGAGCAACTGGGTGAACCGTCGCGTTTATTTAGGGAGCCCACACAGTCGTACTTAGTACAGGTATCCTTCGTTGTTAAGGACGCTGGAACAGTCGATGAGGGCACCCACCTGTTTTAGGTGGGTTCATTTTCGTAACGTGGGGGGTGGTTTTCTTTTGCGATTTTGCCAAAAATTGCCATCGCAGATCCCGTATGACACCCAACGGCACTCGGCAGAACCCCCGCCAACATCCCAATATCTGGTAAGCGCGTGATAATCGCACGGCGCAAACCCCCGCACCCCCTCGGTCGAGTATCATGGGTCAGCTATGCCCTTTTGCGCGTAGCGTCCTTTGACCTTTTCCTTCGACGCTTGGCGGTTTATCGATTCATGGCTTCCTCCACGAGCTTCATACCGTACCTTTGCGTGGCGGCCGCGGCTTTTATCAC
>URZN01000063.1 GCA_900552345.1 uncultured Collinsella sp.
CTTGGAGCCCTTACCGCGCACCAGGACAAACCCGTCATCGATATGGATATCGCCCACATCGAGCCCAACCAGTTCACTCACGCGCAAGCCGCAACCGTAAAGCACTTCCAAGATGGCGTGATCGCGCAGTCCCATCTCGCCCTCGGGAAAGTCTTGATCCAGCAGTGCCGAGACGTCCTCCACCGAAAGGTATTCCGGCAGGCGATCTGCCTTTTTGGGCAGGCGCAACGCCGCCGTCGGGTTTTGGGCCACGGCCCCATCGCGCACCAAAAAGGCATGCAGGCCCTTCACGGCAGCAAGCGCGCGCTCCACCGAGGCGTCGGAATAGCCTCCGTCGCGGCGATCGGCAACAAAGCCCTCCACGACCTGACGGGTCACCTCTTCAAAAGACGCAATGTCAGCCCGCTCCAGATAGGCGCAGTACGTCGTCAGGTCACGACGATAGGCCGCAATCGTGTTGCGCGTCAAGCCACGCTCGACCGCGAGGTAATCGAGATACTCCCCCGCCGCCACGGCGAGCGACGAGGGAGTAGCTTCGGTATGTTCCTTATTCGCCGGCACCCTTAGTCCGTAGCGAGGTTCTTGGGCGTCACCTGCAAGCGATCGACGCCCTCATGCTGGCCGATCGAGGCGCGTACGAACTCGCGGAACAGCGGCTGCGGGTTGGTCGGGCGGCTCTTGAACTCGGGATGAGCCTGGGTGGCCACATACCACGGATGTACGTCGCGCGGCAGCTCGACCATCTCGACCAGACGCTCGTCGGGCGAAAGACCCGAGATAACCAGACCGGCGTCCTCGAGCTGGTCACGGAAGGCGTTGTTGAACTCAAAACGGTGACGGTGACGCTCGTAGACGAGCTCCTCGCCGTATGCCTCGCGCGCGAGGGTATCGGCGGCGAGCTTGCACGGATAGGCGCCCAGGCGCATGGTGCCGCCCTTCTCGGTCACGTCCTCCTGCGAGCTCATCAGGTCGATGACACTATACGGGCCGTCCGGATCGAACTCGGAAGAGCTGGCGCCGGCAAGGCCGACCACATTGCGGGCGAACTCGCACACGGCTACCTGCATACCCAGGCAAATGCCCAGATACGGAATCTTGTGCTCGCGGGCGAACTCGGCCGCGAGGATCTTGCCCTCCAGGGCGCGCTTGCCAAAGCCGCCAGGGACCAAGATGCCCGAGGCGTCACCCAGGACCTCGGAGACGTGCGGCTCGCCGAGGCTCTCGCCATCGACCAGCTGCACGTCAACGTGGCGATCGTAGAACACGCCCGCGTGGTGCAGGGCCTCGATAACCGACAGGTAGGCATCGGGCAGCTGCGTGTACTTGCCCACGACGGCGATCTTCACCTTGTCGGCGTGATGGTTGGCATGGTTCTGCTTGCGCAGGAACTCGTTCCACTCGCTCATGTCGCGCTCACGCGGGTCCAGACCCAGGCGTTCGCAAATGCGCAGGTCAAAGTCCTGCTCGGCAAGCAACTGCGGAACATCGTAGATGCTCGCGCAGTCCTCGTTGGTAAAGACACAGTCGGTGTCGACGTCGCAGAAGCTTGCAATCTTGCCGCGGATGGCATCGTCGATATGGTGGTCGGAGCGCAGAACGATAATATCGGGCTGGATACCAAAGCTGCGGAGCTCCTTAACGGAGTGCTGCGTCGGCTTGGTCTTGACCTCGTGGGCGGCGGCGATATAGGGAACGAGCGACACGTGGATGTAGCAGACGTTCTCGGGGCCGGCCTCCTTGCGATACTGGCGGATGGCCTCGACAAACGGCTGCGACTCGATGTCACCGATAGTGCCGCCCAACTCAGTGATGACCACGTCGGAGCCGGTCTGCTCCTCAATACGACGGAACTTATCCTTAATGGCGTTCGTGACGTGCGGAATCACCTGCACGGTGCCGCCCAAAAAGTCACCGCGACGTTCACGGGCGATCAGGCTCTTATAGATGGCACCAGTCGTAAAGTTGGAATCGCGGGTCAGGTTCTCGTCAATAAAGCGCTCGTAGTGGCCCAGGTCCAGATCGGACTCGTAGCCGTCCTCGGTCACAAAGACCTCGCCATGCTGGAACGGGCTCATGGTGCCGGGGTCGACGTTCAGATACGGGTCGGCCTTTTGCATCGTTACCTTGTAGCCGCGCGACTTGAGCAGACGGCCCAGCGAGGCCGCGGTAATACCCTTGCCCAGAGACGAAACCACGCCGCCGGTCACGAACACATGCTTGGTCATATTGAGTTACCTGCGCTTCCCGTAGAAGTTGTCCATACACATCTTACGGGTCTTCATTGTAATACTCGCGACGCGCGCCGCACGCATTTTTTCTTACGCGCAATCGCATTTCTCCATCTCGAAACAAAACGCCGTCCGGTTGCCCAGGCGGCGTCGTTTCCACTATGAGTGCACGCTGTTATCGATCGGCGGCTTCATCCTCGATCAAGTCCTTCACGAGCATACCGGCACGGATGCCCTCTAGATACCATTCGCCACGCTCCGTGAGACAAATACCATTTGCGAGCTGGCCGCCGTCGTCGCTGTAGCGCGAGACGACCTCGATGATGTCTTCGGATTCCAAGCGTTCAATTGCCGCGCGGGCGCGATACGGAGACACCCCCACACGCTCGGCAAGCGTCTTGCGCGAAAAGCCATAAAATCCGCCGTTGTCTTCGGACAGCTGTGCGATCTCCATCAGCACCTGCACCTCGACACGCTTCATATCGTTGACACTCGCACGACCCTTGCCAGCCATGGCAGCCTCCTCAAACCGAGCACGGGCATCACCTGCACCGTGCGCGACCGGCACACCCCATGATGGCCGGCAACATCCATCATGCGGCATCCCCGCAAAAGGATGAAACAGTTAGGGTTATTGTATACCGCCCAAATCGCTTATAGGCAGGTAAACGGGCTATTTTTAGGTTAAACGGTAGCTTTGTTGATAAAAGGGGCACACCGAATGCATACCCGATGCGCCCCTTTCAGACCAATTAATCCAGGCTTAGCGGTGGAAGAAACCACGGCGCTCGAACTTGGGCTCGCAGCACACGTTGATGCCCAGCTTGCGCAACACCGTCTCGTCCGTCGGCGAGATGATCACGCTAAAGAAGGCATCGCAGCCGCGCAGCTGCTCCAGGCCCGAAAGGACGCGGGCCGCCGTCTCGCTCGTTGCCGAGGTGATCGAGAGCGCCATAAGCGTCTCGTCGGTGTGCAGGCGCGGGTTCTTGCTACCCAGGAAATGCGTCTTGAGCTTGCTGATAGGCTCGATCGCCTCATCGCTAATGACCTCGAGCTCAAGGTCAACGCCCGAGACATGCTTAAGTGCATTCATGATGAGCGAGCTCGCGGCGCCCAGGCGCGTGGAAGTCTTGCCGGTCACCACGGAGCCATCGGGCATGACCATGGCGCCTACGGGGCCACCCGTCAGCTGCTCCCTGGTAAGGGCGGCCGAGCGTGCCGGCGAGTAGTTCTTGTCGATACCGGCCTTCTTCATAATGATCTTGAGACGGTCGACTTGCTCATCGCCCACGCCGGTACGGCGCACATTTTCGACCGCGGTAAAGTAGCGGCGGACGATCTCCATCTTGGAAGCGTCGCGGCAGGCATCGTCATCGGTAATAGCAAAACCGACCATATTGACGCCCATGTCCGTGGGGCTCTGGTAGGGGCTCTTGCCCAGGATCTTTTCCATCAGAGCACGGACCACCGGGAAAGCCTCGACGTCACGGTTGTAGTTGACCGTGGTCTTGTTGTAGGCCTCCAAGTGGAAGGAGTCGATGATATTGGCGTCGTCGAGATCTGCCGTGGCCGCCTCGTAGGCGATGTTGACCGGATGCGTGAGGGGAAGGTTCCAGACCGGGAAGGTCTCGAACTTGGCGTAGCCGGCGGCGGTGCCGTGTTTGTGCTCGTGATAAAGCTGCGACAGGCAGGTGGCGAGCTTACCCGAGCCAGGACCCGGCGCGGTGACCACGACGAGCGGACGGGTGGTCTCGACAAACTCGTTCTTGCCGTAGCCGTCGTCGGACACGATCAGATCGACGTCGTGGGGATAGCCCTCGATGGGATAGTGCAGCTTGGCGGGAATGCCGAGCGCGTTCAGGCGATTGCGGAAGACATCGGCGGCGGGCTGGCCGGCGTACTGGGTGATAACCACGGCCGCGACAGCAAAACCGTTGCCGCGGAACAGGTCGACCAGGCGCAAGACGTCCTCGTCATAGGTAATGCCCAGGTCGCCACGGGCCTTATTCTTCTCGATGTGGTTCGCGTTGATCGCGATGATGACCTCAACGTCATCGGCAATGCTCTTGAGCATGCGAAACTTGCTGTCCGGTTCAAAACCCGGCAGCACGCGGCTCGCATGATAGTCATCGAACAGCTTACCGCCAAACTCCAAATAGAGCTTGCCACCAAACTGCGAGATGCGCTCCTTAATGTGAGCAGCCTGCAGCTCGATATACTTCGCATTGTCGAAACCCTGGCGCATATATGGCTCCCGTCCCGTTTCCATTTAATGTTCTAGGCGATTATAACGGAGCAGACCATCCCCGATACCCAGACCATCAACAGGCACCAACCAAACACGCCACCGATAAGTTGCGGTGGAATAGTTCCTGTTTAACCCCTCATGACGGCCAAACAGGAACTATTCCACCGCAACTTCCCCTTTTGGCGCGAAGTAACCTGACCCCTTTGCGCCAACAACAGAAACGTCGCGGGCAGAGAACGGACAGCGAACGGGTATCAGAGCGAACAAGCAGCCCCCTGCACCAATTAAGGGGAACGTCGCAGGTTGAGCATAAGTCAGCGAGCGACGTCCAGGACGTACAAGTTGGCATGAAAAAGGCAAGGCATAGACCTTCTGGTCATGCCTTGCCTTTTGAATGACAAATTGTCGTCCTGGGCAGCGCGCAGCGTCGACTGGTTGCGCGGTTCGTAGAACCGCGCAACATGAGAGCGCCCCCTCCCGCGCACGGAACGGAAGGGGGCTAAAGGTAGGAGTCTACCGGTGGGTTTACCCCACCGGACAGACGATGACCAGGTGATCCTCTACAGGATCGTCAAGGTTTCCGTGGGGTACCCGTTGGGTACTTAGAGCAGCACGCAGGCGACGGTCAGGATGACGGCGCAGACGACGGAGAGCGCGACGATGAGCTTAAGGGCAAACTTGAGCCAGGTCGTCCACTCGATCTTGGCCAGGGCGAGACCGCCCATGATGGCGCCGGAGGTCGGGGTGAACAGGTTCACGACACCGATGGCGGCGGAGAAGATCATGACCATGACCTCGGGCGAGAAGCCAAGCTTAACAGCCAGCGGTCCCATGATGGGCATGGAGACGGTGGCCATACCGGAGGTCGAGGGGATCAGGAAGGACAGGCCGAAGTAGACCAGGAAGCTCATGGGAGCGAAGATCACGCCGGACAGGCCAGCCAGAGCATTGGCGGCAGCGTCGAGGACGTAGACATCGAGGCCGGTGTTAGCCATGAGGACGGAGATACCACGGGCGAGGGCGATGACGAGAACAACGGACATCATGTCGGCAGCGCCGGTGATGAAGGTGTTAACGATCTGCTTCTCGGACAGGCCACCGATGATACCGATCAGGACGGCCATGAGGAAGAACCAGGTGGAAGCCTCGTCGAAGTACCACTGGCCAATGGGCAGGCCGGTGATCAGGGCAGACCAGCCCTGGACGACGGCGTTACCGTCGGCGTCGTAGACAGCGCCAGCGTCGAAGAAGTTGGCGACGCCCTCGTTGAGGTCGGCCAGCGGGATGAAGCCGACGATCATGACGACGAAGGTGAAGGCGAAGGCGATCAGAACACCCTTCTGACGACCAGTGAGCTTGACCTCCTTGTGGACCTCGGAAGCAGCCTTGCCGTGAGCCTCTTCGGCGTCCTTAAGCTCCTGCATCGACAGGATGGTGGAACCCTTGTCAGCCTTGACCTTCTTGGCATAGTTCATCACGAAGACGATGGACATAGCGGTAGTGACAATCCACAGGACGGCACCGAGGCCGATGATGATGGACTGGTTGACCTCAATGCCAACGCCGGTCAGAGCGTCAACGGCAGCGCCGACGGCGAACGGGTTAACCGTGGAGCCCAGGCAGCCGCAGCCAGCGCCGAGCAGGACGGTAGCGGCACCGACCATGGGGTCGCAGCCAGCGGCCATCATGGTAGCGGCGAGCAGGGCGTAGAAGGGAACGGTCTCCTCGCACATACCATAGGTAGTACCACCGAGGGAGAAGATGAGCATCAGCACGGGAATGAGCATGATCTCGTTGCCCTTAAGCTTCTGCACCAGAACGGCGATGCCGTTGTCCAGGGCGCCGGTCTCGGTCATCATGCCGAGGAAGCCGCCCAGGATCATAACGAAGAGGCAGACGGGCAGAGCGTCAGCGAAGCCCTTAATCGGGGCGGTACAGAAATCGCTCAGACGGGCGGCAGTAACCGCGCCGCCGGACGTACCGGAGACGATAACGGTAACAACTGCAACAATTGCCAGCAGAGCAAGAAGAATGGTGAACGATGAAGGCATACCGCGCTTTTTCTTAGCGGTCTCAGTCATAGTTCTCATCCCCCCTTCATAAATCATTTACTGATCTCGCCCGAAGCGGCTCTTCCGTGCCGTGCCTGCCGCTCGATGCGAGATTTATACCAGATAAAGCCGCTCGGGGTGTTCAACAATACACCCCGAGCGAGATGCTAGATGCTCTTACTTGAGCGTGGCGTACATGACAGCCTTGATGGTGTGCATGCGGTTCTCGGCCTCGTCGAAGACCTTGGAAGCGGGGCTCTCGAAGACCTCGTCGGTGACCTCCTGCTCGGTGATGCCGAACTGCTCGCACTTCTCGGCGCCAATGGTGGTGTTGGTGTCGTGGAAGCTGGGCAGGCAGTGCAGGAAGATGGCACCCGGGTTGGCCATAGCCATGACCTCGGAGGTAACGCGATACGGGGTGAGCTGAGCGATGCGCTCGGCCCAGACCTCGTCGGGCTCGCCCATGGAGACCCACACATCGGTGTAGATAACGTCGGCACCGGTGACGCCGTCCTTGACGTCAGTGGTCAGCTTGATGGTGCAGCCGTTAGCCTCGGCGATGGGCTTGCAGGCCTCGATGACGTCGTCAGCGGGCATGCACTCCTCGGGGCCGCAGGCCACGAAG
>URZN01000064.1 GCA_900552345.1 uncultured Collinsella sp.
CGGCAGCGTCAGATGTGTATAAGAGACAGTCGGAAAGCAGCGCCTTGTCCTCGCCGGTGTTCTCGCTCAAGAGCTGCAGAATGCGTACGGCGCGATAGGCTGCCATCGAGGCGGAGCCCCTGGTCGTGGTCTCGTAGTTTTCAACAACGGCTTCGGTCATAGCGCCCACGTCCTTTCCTTTTTTGGTGATGGCAGATCAGAGCCTAGGGTGCGGAGCCTGGCCAAGGACGCGTGACGCCTTGGACGGTCGATGGTTGCCGGCAAACGGCGGGTCGAGTTTTCAACAACCCTGCCTAACTGACCAAAACCTTGCCAAAAGCTTGACGGATGCTGTTGAAAAAAGCGCCCCTCGGCTTGCCGAGAGGCGCTGGCGCGATGTGCTGTAATGCGCTGGGTGCGCTGTGGAGATTAGAAGTCGGCGTTGCCCACGGTACGCGGGTGCGGCAGGACGTCGCGGATGTTGCCCACGCCGGTCAGATACATGACCAAGCGCTCGAAGCCCAGACCGTAGCCGGCGTGCTTGCAGGAACCGTAGCGGCGCAGGTCAAGGTAGTACTTGTACTGCTCGGGATTCATGCCCAGGTCCTTGATGCGGGCCTCGAGCAGATCCAGGCGCTCCTCGCGCTGGGAGCCGCCGATAATCTCGCCGATACCGGGAACCAGGCAGTCGGCGGCGGCGACGGTCTTGCCGTCCTCGTTCATGCGCATGTAGAACGCCTTGATCTCGGCCGGGTAGTCGGTTACGAAGGTCGGGCGCTTAAAGTGCTCCTCGGTCAGGAAACGCTCGTGCTCGGTTTGCAGGTCGATGCCCCAGCTCACGGGATAGTCAAACTTGTGACCCGCAGCGACGGCCTGCTCCAGGATCTCGACGGCCTCGGTGTAGGTAACGCGGGCAAAGTCGGAGTTTGCCACGTGGTTCAGGCGCTCGATTAGACCCTTGTCCACAAACTTGTTGAGCATATTGAGCTCGTCGGGGCAGGTGGCCATAACGTCCTTAAGAACGTACTTGAGCATGGCCTCGGCGTTGTCCATGTAGTCGTTGAGGTCGGCGAAGGCCATCTCGGGCTCAATCATCCAAAACTCGGCGGCGTGGCGCGTGGTGTTGGAGTTTTCGGCGCGGAAGGTGGGGCCAAAGGTGTACACGTCGCCAAAGGCCATGGCAAAGTTCTCGGCATTGAGCTGGCCGGACACGGTGAGGCTCGCATGCTTGCCAAAGAAGTCCTGGCTCCAGTCGACCTCGCCGGACTCGGTGAGGGGCGGGTTTTTGGGGTCGAGCGTGGTCACGCGGAACATCTCGCCGGCGCCCTCGCAGTCACTCGTGGTGATGATGGGGGTGTTGACGTAGACAAAGCCCTGCTCCTGGAAGAAGCGGTGGATGGCGGCAGCCGCGACAGAGCGGATGCGGAACACGGCGCGGAACAGGTTGGTGCGCGGGCGCAGGTGCTGCTGGGTGCGCAGGAACTCGACGGTTGCGCGCTTCTTCTGCAGCGGGTAATCCGGAGCGCTGACGCCCTCGACCTCGATGGAGGTGGCAGAAAGCTCGAAGGGCTGGGGCGCATCGGGGGTCAGCTTGACGGTGCCGGTGCAGATGAGGGCGGCCGAGACGTTTTGATGGGCGATCTCGTCGTAGTTGTCGAGCGCCTCGCGGTTCATGACGACCTGCAGGTCGCGGAAGCAGCTGCCGTCGTTGAGCGTAACGAAGCCAAAGTTCTTCATGTCGCGGACGGACTTGACCCAGCCGGCAACGGTGACGGTCTGGCCACCGAGCGACTCGGCATCGGCATAGAGCTGCGCGATTTTGGTGCGGTTCACGTATCCTCCCATAACGGTTGTACGGATTATTTCCAAACAGTTAACCATTCTAACCCGCGAGTGGGGGCGTAGCAAAACGTCAGGCGTGATGTATGGGCGTGACGTGGGCGCCGCGCAAGCGCCGATTTTGCGGTGCCTAGTGCCCGCAGATGGCTTGGCGTATGAGGGCAGCGTAGGTGTCGATGCCGGCTTGGGTGAGGTGTGTGCCGTCGTCGACAAGGTATTCGCTGTGGCCCTCTGAGGCACCGTTCCAGTCGATGACGCCGGCGTTGTCGTTTTGGGCGCAGACGTCACGAATCGTCTGGTTATTGCGGTCCTGTAGCTCGAGCGGTACGCGCACGGTCACAAAGTAGATGGGCTTGCCGCCCACGGCATTAATCACGTCCTGCACCTGCTGGGGGTCGCGGATGAGGCCGTTGGTGCCAAGCGCGCAGATGACCACGCTTGGATCGTAGCTGGCACTGTCCTGTGCATAGACATCCTGGAAGGTGTAGAACTGGCGGCTCACCATGCCGTCGATGTACGCGTTGGGAAGCGCCGCCTGAATGCCAGGTTGGGCACCTGCGGTGACCGAGTCGCCGATCATGAGCACACGGGCGTCGCAGGTTCCGGTTGCCTCGTCGTAGGTAAAGCTCTTCCAGTCCAAGTTCTTGGGGACCTTTTCGGCGATAGGACCTTCTTTGGGTTTTTGCTTGGTGGCGTCATCGGATGCGGTGTCGCTGGGCTGGGAATCTTTACCGGATGCGGGCTCGGCGCCCTTGTCGTTGGCTCCGTTGTCCTGGGACGAGGTCGCGTTCTGGGCAAGCTCGGGACGGAGCTGCTCGGCGCGGGCGGTGGCGATGCCTGCCCAGTCAAGCGGCGCGAAGGCAAGTGCGGCGACGCATGCGGCGCCAAGCGCGGGGAGCACCATTGCAGGCGCGAGGGCGTGCTTTCTTGCCGTGCTGTCCTGTTGGGCCGGCTTGTGGGACCAAGGGCGTTCGACCAGGCGATAGAAAACCTCGGCTGCCGCAAGAATCAGTACAAGCTGTAATACCTGCTCCCACCAGGCGATGCGGGTAGTGCGGGTTGCGGGGTTCATAAGAAGCAGTAGGGGATAGTGCACCAGATAGACCGAGAACGAGCGCTGGCCCAGCCAGACGAGTGGTTTGGCTGACAGCAGACGGCGCACGATGCACTCCGTATTCTGCACGCAGATGATGAGGAGTCCGGTGACGAGGGCAAACAGCAAAAAGCCGCCGCGGTAGAGCCAGGCGCTCTCTCCGGTCAGCATGAGTGCGCCGACTATAACGGCAACGAGCCACGCGATAGAAATCGCGTTGACCTTTGAGACGCCCTTGTTGGCGCCGGGGGTATGGATGTCACCGCTCAGCATCTCGCGCAGACGCGGCGCGGCGATGGCGGCTAAGGCTCCGCATAGAAGCTCGGCGGCACGGGCGTCGGTCCCGTAGTAGACGCGCGATGTGTCGGCGGTGGGATTAAACATGAGGACCATGGCTGCCGTCGATACAAGCGCGAATGCGATCGTGATGCCGATGGCGGTGTTGCGCGACCTGGTTTTGCTGCACAGCGCCATAAGGATGACCGGCCATACCAGATAGAACTGCATGGTGACAGCGCAGAACCACAGGTGCGTGAGCGGCGAGGGGAGTCCCGCGGCGGCGAAATACGAGACGTTGCGGAAGATGTAGAACCAGTTGCTCAAAAAGAGTGCCGATGGCAGGGCGTCCTGCTGCACCTTAGGGAGTAGGCTCGGGGCCGCGATGTAGGTGGCGACGGCGGTAAGCGCGATGGTCACGACGATCGGCGGCATCATGCGCGCAATGCGGCGGCAGATATAGCGCGGGTACGAGAATCCGTCGCGTGCCGTAGCCCGCATAATGCTTTTGGTGGCGAGATAGCCACTCAGCGTAAAGAAGAGCGTAACGCCCAAAAAACCGCCGGTCAGGCGGCTGGGGCGAAGGTGATATAGGACGACGCCGGCGATGGCGAGGGCGCGGAGCCCGTCGAGCGCGACGATGCGTTGGTTGCGTTGAGGCGCGGCATGTGCGGCGCCCGTGGGTGTGTTTTGCATCGATCTTCCTCCAATGTCGACCTAGCAGTCTAGCGCTCTGCGCGGACAAAGGAAGGGGGTTCGTGCGGTTGAACAACATGCCGCGGGGCGATGCCTCGCTACGCAAAAGCCGCACCTGCGTTGATGCTCAGCTGCCTATATAGAAACGTTTCAGAACCTCTACATAGGCAAAAACAACAGCACAGATGCGGCAAAGATGCACGGGTGGTTGAGCCTTTATGCGATGATGCTCGGCTACTTGGTCTTGGCAACCAGCAGCGGATCGCCAAGCTTGACGAGCGGATTGCCGCCGATAAGCGTGCCAGACTCGCCGACGTGATCGATGCTCTTGAGACGGTCGAGCTCAGAGACGATGACGGTCACGATGTCCTCGTGGCCAGCGGCCTTGATAGCGTCGCGGTCGAAGCTGATGAGCGGCTGGCCCGCCTTGACCACATCGCCCATCTCGACAAAGCGGGCAAAACCCTTGCCGTTCATTTCCACGGTGCCCAGGCCAACATGGATGAACACGCGAAGACCGTCCTCGGTAATCATGCCGATGGAGTGGTTGGTGACGGTGGTGGCACCGATACGGCCGTTGGCGGGGGCGTAAATGGTGCCGGTAATGGGCTCGATGCCGTAGCCCTGACCGAGCATGCCCGAGGCGATGGTCTCGTCGGGAACTTCACTCAGATTGACGAGCACGCCGTTGACGGGAGCGTAGATGACGCCTTCGCGGGTAGCGAAGCTTGCTGCGGGCGGAACGGACGCCTCGCCCGACGAAGTGAACGTGGACTTGAGCGAATCGAGCAGACCCATAGATGCCTCCAACGTATCAGGCGCGCATGTTGCACGCGTGTGGTTTGCCGGAAACGTTTCGTACGTGTTTCCCAGCACGGTCAGCGCTCCTATTTTACGCTGCCTAACGATACCTCTGAACAGCGATTTTGTGATATATCAGTTGAAGGACAACTTATTGCGGGGGTGTTTCTGCGCCGCGGGCTCAAGTGGGGTACGCTAAGGTGCGAAAAACGAGTGCGCACGAATCGCACGGAGGGAGCACCTATGATTATTGAGAACCATGCGCTGTGGGGCGAGGAGCCGACCGAGGATTATCCGGCGACGTTTACGTATCTGGGTGCCGAGCCGCTGCCCGACAAGCCCAATGGCCGCCGCCCCGCGGTGATCATCTGCGGCGGAGGTGGGTTTACGCATATCGCTCCGCACGAGCAGGACCCGGTGGCGTTTGCATTTTTGGACCGCGGCTACCAGGCCTTTGTGCTCAACTATGTGACGAGCGCCACGGGCGACGTGAGCTTTCCGCACCCGCAGGCGGACCTCGCCAAGATGGTCGCTACCGTGCGCGCCAACGCCGACGAGTGGCATGTCGATCCCAAGCGCGTGTGCATCGTGGGTTTCTCGGCGGGCGGCATGATCTGCGCCTCGTTGGCAACGCAGTGGAAGACCGGACCCTTCGCGGGCCTTGCCGGGGCTCGTCCGGAGGATATTCGTCCCGACGCCGTGGTGTTGGGCTATCCGTTGCTCGACCTTGCCTATGTGCGCGATATGCAGACGCGCGACCCGCGCATCGACCTGCGCGTGCCCAAGACGGGCGGCAAGACGGGGCGCGATTTGCTCAACGACTATCTGTCGATGGTGACGGGCGGCGAGGCGACCGATGAGCACCTGGCCGACATTTGCCCTACCACGCACGTTTCGCGCCAGATGCCCCCGACCTTTGTATGGGGCGTTTCGGACGACAAGACGGCGCCGGTCGCGCAGGTCTGCCCGTTTGCGCAGCGCATGGCCGAGGAGGGTGTTGCATGCGAGATGCACGTCTTTGACCAGGGTGGCCACGGCCTTTCGCTCGGCAACGCCAATACCGCGGTCGACAACGAGGACAAGCAGGTTTCCGTCCGTCCCTGGATCCGCCTGGCCTTCCGCTTCCTGGAGCGCCATCTGTAAGAGGACGGACATCCCCTCAATAACTTGCGGTGAAATAGTTCCTATTTAAGGCCTCAACCAGCCCAAGCGGGAACTATTCCACCGCAACTTTGTTTTTTGATGCCCCGCCCGGAAGCTGCATCCCTGTTTTGCCCTCGAAGGCGGGTTGCAGTTTCCCATAGGGCCTCGACTGGGAAAGCGCGTCCCGTTTCGAACGGGGATTCCGGGATGCATTTTCCGCAAGAGGCCTGTTTGGGAAACCATATCCCGTTTCGAACCAGAATTCTGGGACGCAGTTCCCCCGAGAGGCCTCATCGGGAAACGGTATCCCGGAATTCGCCCGGATGGTGGGATGCGCTTTCCAGAAGGGCGCCGTTTGGGAAACTGTGACCCGTGATCCACCGGGGACGGAGGAGGGCTGACCATTTTGGGCGGCGGCAGTCGGCTATTTCAGCGTAATGCAGGATGCGAGGAGGTTGGCGTAATCATCGCCGCTCATTCCGAATGGCCTATCGTCGATTGTCTTTCCGTTCCACTCGCCATATGACCCGCCCCAGACTCGAACTGTATGGCCCTGTGTATCGCCGAGCTCCTTATAAAAAGCGCATCCAACACCGGGCAGGCCATTTGTATCAGCACAGATGCCGAAGTTTGGACATAAGTTTGGGTTGTTTTTTCCGTTTGGATAAAAGCTATCTTTTGCGGTTACTAGGACCATGGTATATGCACCCATCCCATCCCCCTGGTCTGCATGGTCGGTTGTTTGAACCGTAAACTGATCGATGGGGAACCAGTCGGGAAGGACCATAGTGAAGTAATCGGTTTCGATGGTCCTTGCCTGTCTGGCCTCCTCGGCTTTCTTGGCCTCTTCCTCCGCCTGGCGCCTTGCCTCCTCCTCGGCCTGCTTGACTGCCACGGCGTCGTCGCGGCGCTTGGTCGCGGCGGTCGAGAGCGCCTCGGAGTCGATGCTGAACCCTGCCTTCTTGGCCCACTTGTCCCCTTCGGCATATTTCTTCGCCGCGGCGATCTGGTCGTCGGTCACCTCGGTCGCCTCGACCGGCTCCAGCGCCACGTCGCCCGCGTTGACGGTCTTCTTCTCGGCGGCCTTCTCTCCCAACTTGATGTCGAGCTTGTCGTCGGGGACGGCGTAGAC
>URZN01000065.1 GCA_900552345.1 uncultured Collinsella sp.
GGCAGGGCATCCATATCGCCACGGAGCATGATGACCGTACCGGCCTGTTCGTCCGTGCAGACGCCATTGCCTTGGGCCGCGGCGGCACCGGCGCCGACAAGGCCCACAACGCAGGAACCATCAACGAGCGTGGCAAATGGGATGTCCATCTCGGTCAGGCGCGCTTGGATATACGCAGAGGTCTGTGGGAGGCTATTACCCAGCTCGGGCATCTGGTGGAGATCGTGTCGCCACGCAGCGAGCTCGTCTGCAAAAGCCTGAGCTTCTGCAACAAGACCGTCACCGATAGCGGTCTGCGCCGCTGCGGTGGCCTTGGGCGCTGATTGCGGTTGAAGATCGGACAAAGCTGGTGCCATAGATGCCCTCCAGTATCGTTTTTGCAGCAAGCACTTTGATAGCGTAAAGTGCAAGGTACTACTTTAAGGGCGAGGCATAAAAAATGCCGCCCCGGGAGGGCGGCGCAACAAGTTGTTTACAATTGCGGGCGCGGCTTTCGACGCAAAAAATCGAAGTGAGTCTCGCTCAAGATAATCGACAGGAAGATGAGCGCGAAGCCGGCGAGCAGGCGCGAGGTGAGCGCCTCCCCCATCAACAGCACCGAGAACAGCACACCCGAGGGCGACTCCATCGAAAGGAGCAGCGAGCCCGTCGAGGCCGGGACATGCGCCAGGCCGACGTTTTGGATGAGCAGAGCCGCGCATGTGCAGCCCACCGAGAGAAACGCCATCGCACTGATAAAGCTCGGCGTCCACACGGACAGAGGCGCTTGGGTCTCGAATAGCAGCGACGTTGCCAGGCTCAGCACGCCGTTGCCCACAAACATCCAAAACGTGATGACGTTGATGTCCATTTTGCGACCGTACTTGGCAGTCACCGCCATCTGGATGGCGAAAAAGGCCGCACCCGCCAGCGTAATGACGTCACCGATGTTGAATTCAACGCTATCGAGTGCGACGAGGCCAATGCCCGCTAGGCACAGCAGCGCGGCACCCAAGTTGTAGCGCGTGAGCTTTTCGCCGCTCAGGAAATAGCTCGCGAACGGTACAAGGATGCAATACGTGCCCGTCAAAAAAGCATTCTTGCCCGCCGTAGTATGTGCCAGACCGACCGTCTGCAACGCATAGGCCGCCCACATGAGCACGCCCATACTCAGGCCAACGATCAGGTTGCGAGCGTTGAGGTGCGCGATGATGCGCTTGTGGAAGACGGCAAACATGACCAACGCTGCGGGCAGAAAACGTACATAGAGCAGCGCGAACACCGGAATGGTGCCGAGTGCGTCCTTCATAGTGGTAAAGGAGTAGCCCCAGATGACCGCCACCGAAAGGAGCAGAACCTTCCAGAACAGCGGAGAGCGTGCGCCGGCGCCCCGGGGAATACCGCCCGCGCCCAAATCCTCACGGGCTACTGGGCTATCGGGCAAGTTTTCGATTTCGTTGGCAGCGTATTGGGCCATGGAACATCCTCGCACTCAATCTGGGCGTGGTGTCCGCACGCGTATGGCTGCGTGCCGCCTCATGGTCAAATAAAAACAGGGCGCACCGGACCCCCGGCACGCCCCGCTACTGTAGCAACAACCAGCGTTGCACCGCAATCCAGCCCACTAAAGTACCGACTTGAATAACCTCGATGTTCCGTCAACGTCAGCGAAAACGGCCCCAAGCGAGCAAGGTGACGTGAAATGAAAGGGCGCTGACCTTCTGGTCGCGCCCTTGAAATTGAACGTCAGATTGCCGCTTGGGGGCGTTTGCAGCGTCGAGCCGTTACGCGGTTTGGTAAAACCGCGTAACTAGATTAATTTGGTTGACTCCAGCTTTTCGATGATCCAGTCGTTGGCTTTGATAACCGGGCGGCGGAAGACGACGCCCAGGGCCAGCGACGGAATCAGGTAGCTCGCCAGAATGCCCAACTCAACCCAGTACTCCATATGGTAGGCGCCGGCCATGGCAGCATGCATGGCGTTGATGCCATGGGTGAACGGCAGGAACGGGTAGATCGCCTGGAACACGGGACCGGTCATCTCGATGGGGAACGTACCGCCCGAACCGCCGACCTGCATGACCAGCAGCACGACGGCGAGGGCCTTGCCGATATCTCCAAACGATACCGTAAGCGTGTAGACGATATTGGAGAACACGAGACTCGCGACCCAGCCCGCCAGCACAAACTGCAGCGGGTCGTCGCACTGAATACCAAAGAACAGAATGTCGCCCGCGCACACGAGCGTCGCCTGCAGCAAGGCCAGGCCGCCAAAGAACAGATAACGGCCCAAGTAGATCTCGTGCAGGCGCACGGGAATGAGCTCGTTGATAAGCTCATCGTCAACCGAGACCTTCATCATGGCCGCCAGAACAATCGAGCCGACCCAGAGCGACAGAATCGTGTAGAACGGCGCCATGGCCGAACCGTAGTTGCGGATCGGATAGACCGGCTTGCGGTCGAGTGCGACAGGGCCGGAAAGCGACACGGCGAGGCCCTCGGGGTCGCTGCCAATCATTGTCTTAATCATGGCCAGGTCACCCGAGATCAGAGCGCTATCAAGCTCGTCCTTAAAGGCGCTGATCTTGTCCGACGCCTCGCCCAGCTGATCGGAAGCCTTGTTGACGAGCCTTGCAGCCTTGGAGAGACCCTTCGCGAGCGAACCAGAGGCGTCGGTCAGACCGCTCACGGCGCTATCCAAGTCACCCGAGATACCGTTCAGGGAATCCAGAACGCCCGAAATGGTCTTCTTGAGCTCCTTGGCCTTAACCGAGAACGTAGAATCGTAATCGGACTTGGCACCCGAGATACCCGCTTTGGCATCGGCGATGGCCTGGTCGACCTCGGCGCGCGAGTTGTTGACCTCCGCCATGCTGTCCGAAAGGGACTTTGCGGTCGCCGTCAGGTCCTTCGCATTGTTGCGGTACTCCACGGCAATTCTGCCCAGCGACGTCGCAGCGGACTTAAGGCCGTCTTTGAGCTTGTCATCACTCACCTGGTCGGCAAGGTTGCGGAGCCGATCGGCCATCGCATCGATATCGTCAGCACGCGTATTGAGCGCCGCTGCGGCTTCGTTGAGCTGAGACACCGTAAGGTCAACATGCTGATTCGCGGCATCGAATGCCTTCGCAAGCTCGGCGGACACGTTGTCGAACGAGCCCGCGCTTCCGTCAATCGCCGCGTCAACGGCATCGCTGGCGGCCTTGAGCGCTTCCTTGGAATCATTGATGCCGCTCTTGGCGTGCTCCATCAGCTGCTTCGTCGACTCATCGACGGTGCCCGTCTGCTTGAGCATGCCGCCCGCCGATGTCAGCGAATCGGACGTAGAGCTCAAAATGCCCGCGAGCGACTTCGCGCTCGCCTGAACGTCCTGCAGGTCCTCGACCGAATCGCCCAGCGTAGAGGACAGATTGGCGATAAAGTTGCTCACCTGGTCGGTGCTCATATAGTCGAGCAGGCTGGACACGGTTTTAAGACCGATAGTCGTGATGGTCTTGGTAAAGGTCTCGTTGACCTGGCTCTGGACGGCGCTCGAGCCTTTCTCGGTCACGATCTGCGCGATGGCGTTGGCCTTCTGGTTCTCGTAGAACTCGATATCGGCGTGCTTCACCTCAGTCGAGAAAAGCGTCATCATATCGGCGCTAAACGTTTTAGGGATAACGACGGCAGCGTAGTACGCGCCCGACTTAACGCCCTCAATCGCCTTATCGCGGTCGTTGAGGACGACCCAGTCGAAGTTCTCGTTGCCGCGCAGGGTGGCGGTTACGTTTTCGCCCACATTGACCTCGACGGGAATCAGATCGCTCTCGTAGCCCTCGTCGGTGTTGACCACTGCAATTTTAAGGTTGCCGGTATTGCCGTAGGGATCCCAGCTTCCGGCGATGTTAAACCACGCGTACAGGCACGGCACGATGATCAGGCCCATCACAACAACCAAGCCGATCACGGAGCGAGACACGTTTTGGACATCGCGCTTAAACAGGTGCAGGATGTTTTTCATTTATGCCTCACCTCCTTTAGAGTGCTTGCCAAGCGGGGTGGTGTCCCCGTCGTTTCCGCTTACGTTGTCAACGTCGTCGACATCTTGAGCCTTACGATGCGCACCGATATGCGGCAGACGGCTCGTGGGCTGTTCGCTGTCCTTGGTGCCCCGCTCGCTGGCGTTGAGACCAAACATGCGACGGGCAGCAGGGATGGCAGCCGTGTGCTCGCGCATCTCGCGGCGAAGGTCCTCGTCCGAAAGCGCCGAGATACGCATCTGGGTATTGAGGCTCGCACGGATGTACTCGATGTTGATGAGCCAGCCACAGATGGCGATAACCGAAATGATCCAGATAACGAGCAGGATGATCTTGCCGTTATTGTCGATATCGAGCACCGTCGAAAGCACAAAGAGCAGAACCTGCACGCCTACCACGGCGGCAAAACCGCCCTTGATGTAGTACGGGTAGCGATGCTCAAACGCCACGGCATGATCGAGCAGCTCGCGACGGTACGAATCCGAATCGAGCATGACGCGCATGGCCGTGCGCAGCGAATAGCGCTGGCGCGGCAGGTCGTTGGACTCGCAGATCATGAGGCCCGTCGTGGAAAGCTGCTTATCAAAGAGCAGGTTGAGGTTGAGCAGCAACGGGCGCAGCTGCAGACCGATAAAGAGCGCGATAATAAGGAACACGCCCAGGATGCACAGGTTGAACAGGTAGTTGAACGAATACATGCCACCGACGGTCTCGCGCAGCAGGTTGATGCCATAGGTGAAGGGCAGCAGCGGGTGCAGCCACTGGAAGAAGCCGGGCATCATCTCGATGGGATACATGCCCGACGAGCCGGGGATCTGCACAATGACGAGGATGACGCCAATGGCTTTACCGATATGCTTAAAGGTGGTGGACAGCGCATAGATGATGTTGACGTAGGTGAACGAGATAGCGATGCCGCCCAGCACAAAGAGCAGCGGATTGACGCACTGAACGCCAATGACCAGGTCGCCCACCGTAACGATAATGGCCTGGAACGCGCCCAGGATCACCAGCAGCAGCCAGCGGCCAAAGTAGCCCTGACGCGCCGTAAAGCTACCGATGCCCTCGCGGTCGACCTCGAGCTTGTAGATAGCGATGAGCACATAGCCGCCTACCCACAGCGCCAGATTGGTGTAGAAGGGCGCGATGCCCGAGCCAAAGCTCTTGACCGGATAGATGGACTTGGACGTCAGCTCAACCGGAGATGCCATGAAATCTGCCACATCATCGACGTCGACGTCCATGAGGTCGGCCAACTCGCCCATAGACTCAGAGGTCTGCAGCGCCGCAATGTCATTGGCGGCGGTCGCGAGCTTGCCCTGAACCTTGGCAAGGGAGGCGTCGGTTTGGGACAGCGTGGTCTTTGCCTGCTTGAGCGTGGCGTCGAGCTGCGCCAGCGTGCCGCGCGCGCTCGCTATCGTGGGGGTCATGCCCGATACAATGCCGGTCAAATCGCCCGAAACGGCGGCAAAGGAGTCAAGCGCGCTCGAAACCTTCGGCAGCGCGTTCTGTCCCAGATCGGTCTGAGCCTGACCGAGGTTAGCCGTACCGGTCTGAATTGCCGCGTTGAGTGCGTTGCTCGCGTTCGAGATTGCCGTAGCGTCGTTTGCCATGGCGCTCGACTGTGCAGAAAGGCCATCCTTGATGCTCTGCAGCTTCTGGTTTTGCTCGCGAAGCGAATTGATAGTCGATGCGATGAGCGCGTCGGCGTCCTCCGATCCCGTCGACGTATCGTTAGCGAGAATCTGCAGGCGCTCGATGACAGCGCTGTTGTGGTCAATCGTCGCCTGAAGGGATTCGAGCGAGTTGTCGATACGAGTGGTCGTGGACGTAACCGTACCGGCGAGTTTGCCAATCGCGGCGTTCGCAGAAGCCGATGTCTTACTCAGCACGATGCTGCCCTCCGAGAGCGCCTTGGAGAGCGAGGTGATGGACTTGCCAGCCGTGGTGCGAGCTTCGCCCAGCAGATCATTACCCTGAGCGATTGCCTGCGTTAGCGAAGGCGCCTGTCCCTGCAGGCCCGCCAGCGCAGCATCGGCCGAAGCAATCGAGTTGCTCGTCTTGTCGATGGCGGTGTTCATGTCGCCGATGGAATCGCGTACTTCGCCCAGGGTATCAGACGCCTCGGACACCGAGCCCGCCAGCGAATCCTGGGTCTGGGTTGCCTTGTCTTTAAGGTCGATGCCAGCATCTTTGGCAATGCCCGCGACGGTCTCGCCCACCGTAGAGACAAACTCCGAGTTGATCTGCTCCTCGATGGTGTTGGCACCGGTATCGGTGACCTTGGGCGCAATGGCGCTCTTTTTCTCGTTGACGTAATAGGTGAGCTTCGGCTGATGGTAATTGCCGTCGAGCATCGAGACGAGATTGTCGGAGAAGTTCTTGGGAATCACGATGGCAGCATAGTATTCGCCACTTTCGACGCCCTCTTTGGCATCTGCCGCCGAGTCGACGAAGGTCCAGCCAAGCTGGTCGTTCTCCTTGAGCTGGTCGACCACCTTATCGCCTGCGTTAAGCTCGCCCACTAGGTCATTCTGGGTGCCCTGATCGTTGTTGGCGATGGCGATTTTAATGCCCTGGGTATTTCCGTACGGATCCCAGTTGGCAACGATGTTGTACCAGGCATACAGCGAGGGAATGACGCACACGCCCAGGGTAACCACCAGGGCGACGGGGTTCATAAGCAGTCGCTTAATGTCGCGCTTAAATATCGCAAAGGAGACCTTTGCGTTGGATAGTTTGCTGCCGAGACTCACGCTTGGACCATCCATCCTGTCGTTGAATCGAATCGTACTATCGACAACCATTGTA
>URZN01000066.1 GCA_900552345.1 uncultured Collinsella sp.
TAGTGTGTTACACCTTGCCAGAGGTGTACAGGCTCCCGGTACGCACGTACGCAGCAATTGCCATCAATGCGTCATATGGGTGGCGATCAAGTTCGCACAAACCGACCTTGATCCCGCAAAACAAAAGGCAGGATACCATCACCACGATGATATCCTGCCTTTTGTTCGTTCCTGTTTACCGTTCTGAGTAGTGCTTCCGCAGAATTTTCGATAAACAAAAAACGTACCCGAGCCCTTTCTCGTAAAGAATCGGGTTCGAGTACGAACTGAATACTGGAGCAATAAAAAACCACCACAAAGGTGCCTGTCCCCTTTGTGGTGGTTTTGGGTTAGAGCTAGAGGGTGTGGCCGTAGGCGTTTGCGGCCTTGATGGCGGCGGCGAACTTCTCGTCGGTGAAGGGCTCGGGGTTTCCCTGCTTCCACTCGTTGGTGGCGTGTGCGAACTCGCACAGGGCCGGGATATCAGCCTCGGAAAGCCCGACCTGCTCAAGCGTCACGGGCAGGCCCATCTGCTTGTTAAAGGCGGCGTAGCGCTTAAGGTTCTCGGTGTCTCCCGTATAGGCAAACAGCACGAGCACGCCCAGACTCACGACCTCGCCGTGCAGGTAGGTGCCCTCACGCGGAATGCTGCACGTGGCGTTGTAGAACGCATGTGCCACGCTCGAGTTGTAGTAGTAATCGTTTTGGTTGGTCAGGTTGGAGACGTAGCCCGTGTTGACCACGATGTCGAGCGCGATCTGCTTGACGGCTTCGCTCGACAGGTCCTGGTGCACGTCCTCAAGCCCCTGGACGCCATAGGTAAACAGCGGCTCGGAGCAGGTGTGGGCGAGTGCCAGGCCTAGACCGGCGGTGTGCTCCAGGTTGCCGGCGCTCGTGGCGTACTCGACCTCGGGCTGCTTAGACAGGGCATCACCCACGCCGGCCCAGAAGTACTCTGCCGGAGCCTCGGCGATGATCTTGGGATTGATGAAGATGTGCGCGGGGCGGTTGGGGTACGAATAGCCCTCGAGCGAGCCATCGTCGTTGTAGACAACGGCAATGGCTGTCGCGGCCGAGCAGTTGGAGCAGATCGTCGGCACGGTAAAGACGATCTTCTTGAGCTCGATAGCTGCGGTCTTCACGGTGTCGAGTGCCTTGCCGCCGCCGCATGCGATAAGCACGTCAGCTTCCTGGCAGGCAGGGGAATTCACGACCTTGGCGATATTGGCACGCGTACTGTTGGTGCCGTAGACGCGCGTCTCGAGAATTTCGACGTCGGTACCCGCCAGCGCAGCTTCGATACCGGGAAGTGCTGCGGCCAGTGCCCGCTTGCCACCGATGATCGCGACCTTCTTCGCGCCGTACTCGGCCAGCGCGCCGGGCAGCTCGTCAAAGCAATCCTCGCCAACGGTGTAGTCGCTCATTCCAATCGTGCGCATAGCAACCTTCTTTCGTTCGATAAAGTGCTTTCAGGTATTTTGCTCCAAGAGAAGGTCCACAGCCGCGAGAAATTTCGAACGTATAAAACCAGTGTTGAGGGTTTTTCGCCGGCGCGGAACGTGCTAGCATACTCCGCATAAGCGTTGATGGGGACGAGTAGTCGGCCGTCCGCATGCTACAGAGAGCGGGGAGCGCTGAGAACCCGTGCATGCGACCGATGAAAATCACCCCGGAGCTGCGGTCCCAACGGACGTGCCGCGCAGGTTCGTCTTAGTAGACATCGCCGAGATGGTCGTCGATACAGACCAGCCGAGTAACGGATGCGAGCGCGCGGCGACGCGAGCGAGGGCATCTAAGCTGGGTGGTTAAGCGAAGAGCTTTTACGGGCAGACTGCCCGTTTTGTGGCGCTTCGTCCCAGCTTGTAGGGACGGGCGCTTTTTTGGTGCCCAGAGGGCGTGCGCGCCCATGACAAGAAAGGGGTACCGTGGCAAACGAGTACAAGCAGACGATGAATCTGCCCAAAACCGGATTTCCCATGCGTGCCGGTCTTTCCAAGTCCGAGCCCAAGCGACTCAAGGACTGGCAGGACAACAAGGTCTACGAGCAAGTTCTAAAAAAGAACGCGGGTCACAAGAAGTTCGTGCTGCACGACGGCCCTCCGTACGCCAACGGCCCGATCCACATCGGCCACGCCATGAACAAGATCTCTAAGGACATGATCAACCGTTACTGGATGATGCAGGGCTGCGAAGTTCCCTATGTCCCCGGTTGGGACTGCCACGGTCAGCCGATTGAGCATAAGGTCGAGGAGAAGCTCGGCACCGAGAAGTTCAACCAGACCTCCACGGCTAAGATCCGCGAGCTTTGCAACAAGTTCGCTGTCGAGAACATCGAGCTCCAGAAGGCTGGCTTCCGTCGCCTTGGCGTGCTTGGCGACTGGGACAACCCGTATCTGACGCTCTATCACCAGCATGACGCCGCCGACATCGAGGTCTTCAAGGCCATGTTCGATAAGGGCATGATCTATCGCGGCCACAAGCCGGTTCACTGGTGCAAGCACTGCCACACCGCGCTGGCCGAGGCCGAGATCGAGTACTCCGACGAGACGAGCCCGTCCATCTTCGTGCGCTTTGAGATGACCTCCAAGCCCGTCGGCCTCGAGAACTTCGACGGCCCGGTTGACTTTATCATCTGGACGACCACGCCGTGGACCATCCCCTCCGACCAGGCAGTTTCTCTCAAGCCCGGTGCCGCCTACGTCGCCGTTGAGCACGACGGCCGCGCCGAGGTCATGCTCGAGGACCTGGCTCCCAAGTGCTGCGAGGAGTTTGGCTGGGAGTACACCCCGGTTGTGGTCGACGGCAAGCCCTATGTGGTTCCCGCCGAGACCTTCCATCACATTCACTATAAGCAGCCGATCTTTGACGGTGTTGAGGGCGTGGCACTGTTGGCCGATTACGTCGGTGTCGATGACGGTACCGGTATCGTCCACAACTCGCCCGGTCACGGCGTCGACGACTACTTTGCCTGCCTCAAGGAGGGCATCACCGACATTTGCATGCCGGTCGATGACGACGGCAAGTTCTACACCGGCGAGGAGTTTGGCACCGGCGGCCCCTTCAGCGGCATGGATACCGACGAGGCCAACCCGCACATCATCGAGTTCCTGCGCGAGCGCGGCACCCTGGTCCTCGAGAAGAAGATCACGCACAGCTATCCGCACTGCTGGCGCTGCAAGCACCCGGTGCTCTTCCGTGCTACCGACCAGTGGTTTGTCTCGATGGACAAGACCGGTTTGCGCGAGCAGGCTGGCAAAGAGGTCCGCGAGAACGTTAAGTGGTATCCGGCCCACGCGGCCAACCGCATCGGCGCCATGGTCGAGCAGCGTCCCGACTGGTGCATCAGCCGTCAGCGCAACTGGGGCGTGCCTATCCCCAGCTACACTTGCGCCGACTGCGGTGAGAAGGTCATGAACGACGCCACGCTCGACGCCGTCATCAAGCTCTTCCACGAGAAGGGCTCCGACGCCTGGTTCACCGACGCTCCCGAGAGCTACCTGGGCGAGGCCTGCGTCTGCCCCAAGTGCGGCGGCCATCACCTTAAGGCCGATAAGGACATCCTCGACGTGTGGTGGGACTCCGGCGTCTCTTGGAAGGCCGTCTGTGAGTATCGCCCCGAGCTTGAGTACCCGGCGGATGTGTACCTCGAGGGCTCCGACCAGCACCGCGGTTGGTTCCAGAGCTCGCTGCTCACCTCGGTGGGCGCCAACGGTCACGCTCCGTACAAGGCGGTCGTCTCGCAGGGCTTCACCCTCGACGGCCAGGGCCGTAAGATGTCCAAGTCGCTCGGCAACGTCATCGACCCCAACAAGGTCTGCGACGAGATGGGCGCCGACATCATCCGTCTGTGGGTTGCGTCCGTCGATACCAGCTCCGACGTGTCCATCGACCACGAGATTCTTGCTCGTACGTCCGATGCCTACCGTCGTTTCCGCAACACGCTGCGCTTCCTGCTCTCCGAGCTCGAGGGTCAGTTTGAGCCCGAGACCGACGGCGTCGCCTTTGCCGACCTGTTGCCGCTCGACAAGCTCATGGTTGCCCGTCTGACCCAGGTTCAGGCCGAGGTCGACGATGCCTACGCCAGCTACGAGTTCCCGCGCGCCTACCGTGCGCTTTACGACTTCGTGGTTACCGAGCTCTCCAACGTGTACCTCGACGCCCTGAAGGATCGTCTGTACTGCGACAAGCCCGGTTCGCTCGAGCGCCGTAGCGCCCAGACCGTACTTGCCGAGCTCTTCTCGATGCTCATGCGCGACCTGCAGCCGATCCTGTCCTACACGGTCGACGAGGCCATGGCCTATGCGCCTGCCGGCTGCGTCGACCACCAGAAGTACGCCGCGCTGCTCGATTGGTACAAGTCGCCCATCACGCTCGACGAGGCCAATGAGTTCGAGGGCGTGCTCGAGGCTTCGCTCGAGCTCCGTAGCGCCGTGACCAAGGCCCTTGAGGATGCCCGCTCCGCTGGCACCTTCACTAAGAGCCAGCAGGTCCGCGTCAAGGCGGTCGTTCCCGCCGAGATGTATGCGCTGCTGACCGGCGACAAGGCCGTCGACCTCGCCGAGTTCTACATCGTCTCCGATGTTGAGCTGACCCAGGGCGAGGAGCTCTCCGTTGCCATCGAGGCTGCCGAGGGCGAGTGCTGCGACCGTTGCTGGAACTACCGCACCACCGTCGGCGAGTACAACGGCCACGCGCATATCTGCAAGCGCTGCGCGGAGGCGCTGAACTAGCCGTTGGGGACGTTCTTAAACGACTGTCAAGCAAGAACGTCCCCAACGTCAACTTTTGTCACGTCCAAGCGGCATTCTGTTTTTCGGAATGCCGCTTTCGTTTTTTTAGCTGGTTATTTCGCTTGCGTTGGTGGATATGTCGTGCGTTCTGCGTATGGCAATATAAGATAGTTCTTTGTATTAAACGTAATTCGATGATCTTGAGGGTAGGGGATTTCTTTGGGTCGTGCTGGGGATATGACGCCGCCTTTGCGCTGGCGGTTAGGTGTTGCTGGTGGGGTGGTGCTGGTTGTGCTGCTTTTTGATCAGCTGACCAAGCTTGCGGTTCGTGCCGTGGGCGACGCTTTGCATGTGACTGTTATCCCCGGTGTGATCGACTTCCTGTTTGTCCGCAATATCGGTGCTGCCTTTAGCATGGGCGAGGGGCATGGCGTTGCGTTTGCTTTGCTGGCGCTTGCGGTCATTGTCGCCATTGCCGTGTACTTGCTTCGCGCGCCCCAGCTTGCTCGCTTGGAGGTTGTGGGCATGGCTATGGTCGCGGGCGGCGCCATTGGCAACGCGATCGACCGTCTGGCCTTTGGCTTCGTGACCGATTTTATTGCCACCACCTTCATCGACTTTCCCGTCTTCAATGTGGCCGATATCGGCATTACCGTGGGCGTTGTGCTCGCCCTCTTCGGCTACATGTTCTTGAGTCCCGCGGCCCGCGAGGTTGATGCGACTGCCGAGCTCAATGCCCGTGATGAGGCCCGCGCTAAGCGCAAAGCCAAGCAGCGTGGGGAGCGTGCCCGCAAGATTCGCGAAAGGAATGAGCGTTAATGGCCGACATCCATATTCTTGTTGCCGACGATTCCGCTGGTCAGCGTCTTGACGCCTATTTGGGCGCCAACGATGGCTGTCCCACGCGCTCTGCCTGCGCGCATCTGATCGAGGGAGGCGCCGTTGCCGTCAACGGTGAGACTTGTCTCTCTAAAAAGTACGCCGTACGCGCCGGCGATCGCATCTCGGTCGACTTGCCCGAGCCGCACGACCCGACCGACGTGATTCCCGAGGCCATTCCCCTCGATATCCGCTACGAGGACGACTACCTTATCGTGCTCTCCAAGCAGCGGGGCCTGGTGTGCCATCCCGCCCATGGCCACGAGAGCGGCACCCTTGCGAACGCTCTGGTCTACCACTGCGGCATCGATCATCTTGGTACTGTGCAGGGTGAGGACCGCCCCGGCATCGTGCATCGCCTGGATCGCGATACCTCGGGCCTTATGCTCGCGGCAAAAGACGACGACACCCAGCGCGCGCTTCAGAATCTCATCCGCACGCGCACGCTCGACCGTCGCTATATCACGCTCGTTCACGGTCACATCGCCATGGACGAGGGCACTATCAACACCGGTATTGCCCGTTCCACGCGCGACCGCGTGAAGATGGCGGTTTCGGATGACCCCTTTGCCCGTCAGGCCATTACGACCTTTAAGGTCCTCGAGCGCTTTGATTCCACGCGTTTTGACGACGGCTATACGCTCGTTGAGTGCCACCTGTTTACGGGCCGCACACATCAGATTCGCGTGCATATGCGCCATATCAACCACGCCTGCGTGGGCGATCCGCTCTACGGCAAGTGCGATGCGCGTGCCGATCAGGGCCTGACCAGGCAGTTCCTGCATTCTTGGCGCGTTGCGTTCGATCATCCCGTAACGGGGAAGCGCATTGAGTGCCGTGACGAGTTGCCGTGGGATCTCGCTGCGGTTCTCGACGATCTGGCTCTGCGCTCGCTCGGTCGCACGGCCGTTGGAGATGAAATCGTTCCGCAGCTCGGTCTTCTCGAAGCCTAGCCAGTATTAGGTGGTTTCTTGAACTCGGTAAGCCTGCGGTAAGATATACGATTGTTTACGTTACACGTTGCTGGGAGCCTGCATGCTCGCCTTTTTACAAACCAACACACCCATCGTGATCTTCA
>URZN01000067.1 GCA_900552345.1 uncultured Collinsella sp.
GAAACGAGCTGCCTTCCACCGAGATGTACATGTCTGGCCGTTCGCTGTTCTCGCTGACCATCGAGGCTGCCCGCCGCATTACCGAGCAGTTTGACGGTAAGCTGCGCATCAGTTACTCCGGTGGCGCCACGGTCTACAACATTCGCGCCCTGTATGATGCCGGCATTTGGCCCGTCACCCTGGCGACCGACGTGCTCAAGCCCGGTGGCTACGAGCGCTTTAGCCAGATGGCCGGCGAGTTTGCCGATCTGGCCGGCAAGCCGTTCGCGGGCGTCTCTCTCGACGCCGTGACCGCGATCCAGACCGACTCGCTCACCAACCCGCTCTACAAGAAGCCGCTGCGCCCGCTGCCCGACCGCAAAGTCGCCGGCAAGAGCCCGCTTTCCGACTGCTTTACCACGCCGTGCCGCACGAGCTGCCCCATCCAGCAGGATATTCCCGCCTATCTGGCGGCTGTTGACGAGGGCCGCTACGAGGACGCACTCAACATCATCATCGAGCGCAACGCCCTGCCGTTCATTACCGGCACCATCTGTCCGCATCCCTGCGGCCGTGCCTGCGAGCGTGCGTTCTACGAGCCCGAGGGCGCCCAGATTCGCGCCAGCAAGCTCAAGGCCGCCCGCGAGGCCATGACCGCCGTGCTGCCCAAGCTGCGCGCCCAGGCCATCGCCAACGACGGCGAGCACAACGTTGCCGTTATCGGCGGCGGTCCGGCCGGACTGGCGACGGCGTTCTTCCTGACGCGTGCCGGCGTGCCCGTCACCATCTTTGAGGCCCGCGACTCGCTCGGCGGCGTGGTCCGTCACGTGATCCCCGAGTTCCGTATCGCGAGCGACGATATCTCCCACGATGCCGAGCTCTGCCTGGCCTTTGGCGCCAAGGTTCAGCTTAACGCTCACGTGGAGTCCATTGACGAACTCAAGGCCCAGGGCTTTACCGACGTGGTCGTGGCCACCGGCGCCTGGATGCCCGGCTCTGCGGGCTTGGGCGAGGGCGCCGAGCTCGACGTGCTGGAGTTCCTCGAGGCCGCCAAGAAGGGCGAGAAGCTCGAGCTGGGCGAGGACGTCGTAGTCATTGGCGCCGGCAACACCGCCATGGATGCGGCCCGCGTGGCCAAGCGCCTGGCTGGTGTGAAGAACGTGCGCCTGGTGTATCGCCGCACCAAGAAGCAGATGCCCGCCGACGAGGAAGAGCTCGATCTTGCTCTTGCCGATGGCGTTGAGTTCTGCGAGCTGCTGGCGCCCAAGGCACTTAACGGCGCCGTGCTGACCTGCGATGTTATGGAGCTTGGCGAGCCGGATGCAAGCGGCCGTCGCAGCCCTGTCGCCACGGGCGAGACCGTTGAGCTTCCCGCCACCACGGTGATCTGCGCCGTGGGCGAGGGCATCGATGCCAGCCTGTACGATGCCGCGGGCGTCGAGCACGACCGTCGCGGCCGCCTTGTCGCCACCTCCACCGGCGTCGAGGGCGTCTGGGCTGCAGGTGACTGCCGTCGCGGTCCTGCCACCGTGGTCGAGGCTATCGCCGACGCCGCCGAGGTCGCCCGTGCCATCGCCGGCGTTGACTTTAACAAGTACGCCGATTGCAACGAGCAGGCTGGCCGCGAGGACACCTGCTACGAGCGCAAGGGGTCGCTGTGCCGCGACAAGCGCAACTGCACCAAGACCCGCTGCCTGGGCTGCGGCTCGGTGTGCGAGGTCTGCTGCGACGTGTGCCCCAACCGCGCCAACGTGGCCATTAAGGTGCCGGGCCTGGCCAAGCATCAGGTCGTCCACGTCGACGGTATGTGCAACGAGTGCGGCAACTGCGCCGTGTTCTGCCCCTACCAGGAGGGCCGTCCCTACAAGGACAAGCTCACCCTGTTCTGGAGCGAGCAGGACATGGAGAACTCCGAGAACGAGGGCTTCCTGGCCGTGGACGAGGACCACTTTAAGGTCCGCGTCGCCGGCACGGTCCGCACCGTCTCGGTCGATGCCGTCAACACCGGTCTGCCCGAGGCCGTCCGCCTGACCATCAGGGCCGTGCGCGACAACTATTCGTACCTTCTTAAGAAATAGGCGAGTCTCTTATGGCCAAATCCATTCAACATCACGTGGCCTACGTTGCCTGTGGAAGCGGCTGTGCTTCCGCAGGCGGCGACGCCCGCTGCAGCGAAGGCTGCATTGGCTGTGGCGCCTGCGTTACGGCCTGCCCCCACGGTGCCATCGCGCTGGTCGACGGCGTCGCCCGTGTGGACCGCTCCAAGTGCACGGGCTGTGGCCTGTGCGGCATGGCGTGCCCGCAGCGCGTGATTGCCTTCGTTCCCGGCTACCAGAACATCCTGGTGCGCTGCAACAACACCGATAAGGGCGCCATTGCGCGCAAGATCTGCGACACCAGCTGCATCGGTTGCGGCATGTGCGCTAAAAAGTGCCCCGCCGGCGCTATCCGCATCGAGGACAACTGCGCCCATATCGACGGCGCGGACTGCCTGTCGTGCGGCATGTGCGCCGTCGTCTGCCCGCATGGCGCTATCCACGACCGCACCGGCATCGCCGCCGGCGTGTAGAAGGGAATCACCATGGCACAGGAATTCACTTTTACCGTTAACGGCGTCGAGCGCACGACGACCCAAAACAAACCGCTGCTGCGCTACCTGCGCGACGACCTGCACATTCACTCCGCCAAGGACGGCTGCTCCGAGGGCGCGTGCGGTACCTGCACCATCCACGTGGACGGTGCGGCCGTCAAGGCCTGCGTACTGACCACCGCTCTTGCCGCCGGCCGCAACATCGTGACCGTCGAGGGCCTGCCCGAGGACGTGCGCGAGGCCTTTGTGTACGCCTTTGGCGCCGTGGGCGCCGTGCAGTGCGGCTTTTGCATCCCTGGTATGGTCATGGCGGGTGCGGCGCTCATCGCCGAGGACCCCGAGCCCACCGAGGAGCAGATTAAGTACGCCATTCGCGGTAACGTCTGCCGCTGCACCGGCTACAAGAAGATTATTGAGGGCATTTCGCTGGCAGCCGCGGTGCTCCGCGGCGAAAAACAGATCGACGAGGACTTGGAGCGCGGCGACGACTACGGCGTGGGCAAGCGCGCCTTCCGTATTGACGTGCGCAAGAAGGTGCTCGGCGAGGGCAAGTATCCCGACGACATCGACGAGCTCGATCAGCCGGGCCTGACCTACGCCAGCGCCGTGCGCTCCAAGTATCCGCGCGCCCGCGTGCTCTCCATCGATACCTCCAAGGCCGAGGCCCTGCCCGGTGTGGTGGGCATCCTGCGCGCCGAGGACGTGCCGGTCAACCAGGTCGGCCACCTTATCCAGGACTGGGACGTCATGATCGCTCAGGGCGATATCACCCGCTGCGTGGGCGATGCCATCGTGCTGGTGGTTGCCGAGGACGAGGCGACGCTCGAGAAGGCCAAGAAGCTCGTAAAGATTGATTACGAGCCGCTGGAGCCCGTGCGTAACATTGTCGAGGCCAAGGCGGCCGACGCCCCGCGCCTGCACGACAGTTTTTTTGCCTTTGGCAACACGGTGGAGCTCAAGGACAACGTGTGCCAGAGCCGCCATGTGACGCGCGGCGACGCCGCCAAGGCGCTGGCGGAGAGCGCGTTTACCGTGACACAGCGCTTTACCACACCCTTTACCGAGCATGCCTTCTTGGAGCCCGAGTGCGCCGTCGCCTTCCCGTACAAGAACGGCGTCAAGGTGCAGTCGACCGACCAGGGCGCCTACGATACGCGCAAAGAGTGCGCCCACATGTTTGGCTGGGATAGCGAACCCGAGCGTGTGGTCGTCGAGACCATGCTCGTGGGCGGCGGCTTTGGCGGCAAGGAGGACGTGTCCATCCAACACCTGGCCGCGCTTGCCGCATATAAGCTCCAGCGTCCTGTGAAGTGCAAGCTCACTCGTGCCGAGTCGCTTGCATTCCATCCCAAGCGCCACGCCATGGACGGTACCTTTACACTGGGTTGCGACGCCGAGGGCAACTTTACCGGTCTGGATTGCGAGATCAACTTTGACACCGGCGCCTACGCGTCGCTGTGCGGCCCGGTGCTCGAGCGCGCCTGCACGCATGCCGTCGGCCCCTACAAGTACCAGAACACCGACATTCGCGGTTATGGCTACTACACCAACAACCCGCCCGCCGGCGCGTACCGCGGCTTTGGCGTTTGCCAGTCCGAGTTTGCGCTCGAGAGCCTGATCGACCTGCTGGCAGAGAAGGTCGGCCTGGATCCGTGGGAGATTCGCTACCGCAACGCCATCGAGCCGGGCGAGGTTTTGCCCAACGGCCAGATTGCCGACTGCTCCACGGCGCTGAAGGAGACACTGCTCGAGGTCAAGGATGCCTACTATGCGCATCCCGGACACGCCGGTATCGCCTGCGCTATGAAGAACGCCGGCGTGGGCGTGGGCCTGCCCGATGCCGGCCGCTGCAAGATTCGCATCGAGAATGGCGTGGCCGTGGTCTATGCCGCCACGTCCGACATCGGCCAGGGCTGCAATACCGTCTTTTTGCAGGACGTTGCCGAAGCATGCGGCCTGCCGCTGAGCTGCATCGCCAACGGCGAGTGCTCCACCGAGAACGCTCCCGACTCCGGCACCACGTCTGGCTCGCGTCAGACGGTCGTGACCGGCGAGGCCGTACGCGGTGCTGCCTTCCTGCTGCGCGACGCCATGCTTGACGTCGAGGCCGGCAAGCATGCACCCGATGCCCCTGTGAGCGCGCATGGCGACGGCGTCAAGATCGAGTACGACGACGGTCGCGCCTATCAGCTGCGCACGCAGGAACTCGTCGCCGGCCAGGGCATGCATCCCCAGGATCCCGCGACCGCCATCAAGGCGCTCGAGGGATGCGAGTTTGGCTACGTGTACCTGGAGCCGACCGACAAGCTGGGTGCGGATGTTCCCAACCCCAAGAGCCACATCTGCTACGGCTTTGCCACACATGTGGTTATTTTGGACGACGACGGCCGCGTGAGCGAGGTCTATGCCGCGCACGATTCCGGCAAGGTGGTCAACCCCATCTCCATCCAGGGTCAGATCGAAGGCGGCGTGCTCATGGGTATGGGCTATGCGCTTACCGAGGATTGGCCGCTCAAGGACTGCGTGCCCCAGGCAAGGTACGGTACGCTCGGGCTGTTCCGTGCGCCCGAGATTCCGGATATCCACGCCATCTACGTGGAGAAGGACGAGCTGCTGCCTGTGGCATATGGCGGCAAGGGCATCGGCGAGATCGCAACGATCCCCACGGCGCCCGCCGTGCAGAACGCCTACCGCGCGTTTGACGGCAAGCTGCGTCCAAATCTGCCCATGGTGGATACGCCCTACAGCCGCGCCCGTCACCGCGGGTAGGGTAGGGTGCGGACAGCCATTGTTGACGGGCTGTTCGCACTGAGCATCAACTACATACGCTGCGCCTTTGGCCCCAGCTCCATCGCGAGCCGGGGCCTTTTGCTTGGAGCGGAAACTACGTCCCGGAATTGGCGCTCAGAATGGGATGCACTTTCCGGTAGAGCCTCTGGCGGAAAGCGTGCCCCGGAATTCGGCTCCAGAGTGGGATGCGCTTTCCGGTTGGAGCTTCAAATGGAAAGTGCATCCCGGAATCCGCGCCTGGAATGGGATGCGCTTTCCGGAACAGCCCTCAACCGGAAGCTGCGTCCCAGTATTTCGCTTCAGGGTGGGATGCCGTTTCCGGCTGAACCCTCAGGCGGAAAGTTCATCCCAGAATTGACGCTCAGAGTGGGACACGGTTTCCGGATAGAACCTCAGCGGAAACTGCGTCCCAGTTTGAGCGTCTATTCCGGGATGCAGTTTCCGCTGAAGGACTCAACCGGAAAGCCTGTCCCATTCTGAGACGGGATTCCGGGGCACGCTTTCCGCTAGGCCCGCCATCCGGAAAGTGCATCCCGTTTTGAGCGTCCAGACTGGGACGCGCTTTCCGTTGGCGTGGCCGTTGGGAAAACGCGGCCCAGATAGGGGGGATGCGATCCGGCGATGCGCGGCCTAGCAGCTCCTACAGCTCCACTTCGTTGAGCCACGCCGGCAGCGCGGTCTGCCGGATGCCTGCCGTCTGCAGCTTTTTGGCGAGCATTCCTGCCGAGCGGACCTCGTTTATGGTAAAGCGCAGCAGAGGGTGACCGTAGAGCGATAGGTGCGCCTCGCGCTGTCGTTCGGCAACGAGCGCCTCGGCGGTGGTGCGCCCGGCTAGCATGGCCTGGTCGGTATATTTGACGAGCCCGTCGAGTTCTCCCAACGTGAGCTCCCGCGCCTGGGTCTCCCAGGCAAAGTCCGTTCGCATGGTTTCGGTCGAATCGAAGGGGTCCGTCAGCTCGTATTGAAGCCAGTCGGGCGCAAAACCGGTCTCGATCATGACGGCTCGGGCGACCGATTCCCCATCGCTCTCGGCGCGGACGTCGGCATATCGAAGCGTTGTGAGGGCGGTGCGAATTGCGCGACCATTGCGGGCAGTCGCTCGTTGCTCAACGGCCTCCATCAGCTGTTCCCGCGTAAGGCCGAGCTTTGAGATCGCCGAATCGGCAATGGGCATGCCGTCGGCAAAACCAGTTTGCAGCAGGCAATCTGTGGCCGTTTGGATAGGCGGCGTTACCGATATGCCGACTCTGCGTATTGCA
>URZN01000068.1 GCA_900552345.1 uncultured Collinsella sp.
GAGATAGGCTCCGGTCTCGTGGGCTCGGAGATGTGTATAAGAGACAGATACTCAATCGCTGTCGTTTTCTAGAGAAAGATGATTGCTTGTGAAGAAGGAAGACGCAATTGAGCTCGAGGGTACGGTAAAGGAGCCGCTGCCCAACGCCATGTTTAAGGTTGAGCTCGAGAACGGTCATTCGGTTCTGTGCAACATTTCTGGCAAGATCCGAATGAATTACATCCGCATTCTCCCCGGTGACAGGGTTGTCGTGGAGCTTTCCCCGTACGACCTGACCCGCGGTCGCATCACCTATCGCTATAAATAGCGACACACATACACGCTCTTTTCCGACTGCAGGCTTAGCTCAACCTACGGTCGGTTTGCGTGTGAAGACCAGCCATAGTTTTAAACGCCTGCGGCTGGGCGAGTAGATAGTAGGGAAGTAGTTTGAGCGCTACCGAAAGGAAGAACGATGAAGGTACGTCCTTCGGTCAAGAAGATGTGCGATAAGTGCAAAATCATTAGGCGCCATGGCAAGGTCCTCGTCATTTGCGAGAACCCCCGTCATAAGCAGCGTCAGGGTTAAGAGAGGAGACTACGTTGGCCCGTATTAATGGTGTCGACCTCCCGCGTGAGAAGCGCGTTGAGATCGGTCTGACCTACATTTACGGCATCGGCCGCACCACTGCGACGAAGATTTGCGTCGAGTGCAACGTTAACGTGGATACGCGCGTTAAGGACCTCACCGAGGATGAGGTTAACGCCATCCGCGATTATATCGACAAGAACCAGATCATGGTTGAGGGCGACCTCCGCCGTGAGCGCAACCAGAACGTCAAGCGCCTTATGGACATCGGCTGCAACCGCGGCCTTCGTCACCGCAAGGGCCTCCCGGTCCGCGGCCAGCGCACCCACACTAACGCTCGTACCCGCAAGGGCCCGAAGCGTCAGATCGGTGCTAAGAAGAAGAAATAAGGAGCGCTAGATAGATGGCTACTGCTAAGAAGAACGTTCGCGCTGCCCGTCTGAAGCGCGCGGACCGTAAGAACATTTCCGTGGGCCAGGCTCACATTCGTTCTACGTTCAACAACACGATCGTTTCGATCACCGATCCCCAGGGCAACGTCATTTCCTGGAAGTCGGCTGGCCAGGTGGGCTTCAAGGGCTCCCGTAAGTCCACGCCGTTCGCTGCCCAGATGGCTGCCGAGGCTGCTGCCAAGCAGGCCATGGAGCACGGTATGAAGAAGGTTTCCGTCTTCGTCAAGGGCCCCGGCTCCGGTCGTGAGACCGCCATCCGCTCCCTCCAGGCTGCTGGCCTCGAGGTCTCGAGCATCCAGGACAAGACCCCCATCCCGCACAACGGCTGCCGCCCCAAGAAGCGTCGCCGCGTGTAACTGAAAGGATCGTATCAATATGGCAATCGACAGGACTCCTGTTCTTAAGCGCTGCCGTCAGCTCGGGATCGATCCCGCTGAGCTCGGTTACAGCAGCAAGAAGGAATCTATCCGTCAGCCCAAGCGCCGTCGCAAGGAATCTGAGTACGGCATGCAGCTGCGCGAGAAGCAGAAGGTCAAGTTCATCTATGGCGTTCTGGAGAAGCAGTTCCACGGCTACTTCAACAAGGCCCGTAAGATGAACGGCGTCACCGGTGAGAACCTCATGATCATTCTTGAGTCTCGCCTCGACAACGTCGTCTTCCGTCTTGGCTTCGCCCGCACCCGCAAAGAGGCTCGTCAGTCCGTCCGTCACGGTCACTTCACCGTGAACGGCAAGCGCGTGGACATCCCGTCCTACCGCGTCAAGGCCGGCGACGTCGTCGCTGTCGGCGAGAAGTTCCGTGACCTCCTCCCCATCAAGGAGGCCCTGATTTCCTCCGAGCGTTTCGAGGTCCCTGGCTGGCTCGAGGTCGATATCGAGAAGCTGTCTGGTAACGTGCTCGCTCTGCCGACGCGTGAGCAGATCAGCGGTGATATCAACGAGCAGCTCATCGTCGAGCTCTACTCTAAGTAGTCCATCCGGGCTGCTGAGGCTGGAGGTAATACATGTCAGAATTCATTAGGCCTCAGGTTCAGGTCGAAGAGATTAACGAGACGTCTGCTCGTGTCTCCGTTGAGCCGCTCGAGCGTGGCTACGGCGATACGCTGGGTAACTCCCTTCGTCGCGTTCTTCTGTCCTCGCTCGAGGGTGCCGCCGTCGAGGCTATTCAGATCGATGGCGCGCAGCACGAGTTCATGACCATCCCTAACATGGTCGAGGATGTCACCGACATCGTCCTGAATGTCAAGGGTCTTGTCTTCAGGGCTCTCGGCACGACCGACGAGGCGACCGCCACCATTTCGGTTGACGGCCCCTGCGAGGTCACCGGTGCGGACTTCTTTATTCCGTCCGAGTTTGAGCTGGTCAACCCCGAGCAGCACATCGCTACGCTCACCGAGGGTGGCCATCTCACCATGAGCATGCGCATCGGCTATGGCCGCGGCTATGTTTCTGGCGAGGCCAACAAGCGCGACAACGATCCCATCGGTGTGATCCACGTCGACTCGCTGTACTCGCCGGTTTCCCGTTGCGCCAAGCTCGTTGAGGCTTGCCGTGTCGGTCAGCACACCGACTACGACCGCCTTGTCCTCGAGATCGAGACCAACGGCTCTATCGCTCCGCGCGATGCCGTGGTCCAGGCTGCCAATATCATCAACCAGCATATGGCCGCCTTTATGAACCTTGCCGAGACCCCCGAGGTCGAGGAGGAGGCTTCGATCTTCGCTCCCGAGGTCACTAACGACAACGCCGAGCTGGACAAGCAGATCGAGGATCTGGACCTTTCCGTCCGTTCCTACAACTGCCTTAAGCGCGCCAGCATTCACTCGGTCCGTCAGCTCGTTGAGTTCTCGGAGAACGATCTGCTTAACATCCGTAACTTCGGTGTTAAGTCGATCGAGGAAGTGAAGGACAAGCTTGAGTCCATGGGCCTGAGCCTGAAGGCTTAATGCTTCGCATATTTGAGGAGAAACTAGACCATGCGTCACAACGTTAAGAAGGGCCTGAAGCTCGGCACCGATGCGAGCCACACCAAGGCCATGAAGAAGAGCCTGGCCAAGGCCCTCTTCGAGAACGACCGCATCAAGACCACCGAGACCCGCGCTAAGGCGCTGCGTTCGGTCGTCGATCCGATCATCACCTGGGCCAAGAAGGGCGACCTGCACTCTCGTCGTCTGGCCATCGCCAAGCTCGGCGATAAGCAGCTCGTTGCCGAGATCTTCGACAAGGCTGCCCAGGGCATGTGGCAGGACCGCAACGGCGGTTACACCCGCATCATGAAGCTCGGTAACCGTAAGGGCGACAACGCTCCCATCGTTATCATGGAGCTCGTCACCGAGCCTTGCACGCCTAAGGCCAAGAAGGCTGCTCCGGCCCCCAAGAAGGCCGCTGCTCCCAAGAAGGTTGAGGCTGTCGAGGAGGCTCCTGCTGAGGAGACCGCTGAGTAGACAATCCGTCTGCATAGGCTATATTCGAGGGGTACGTTCGCGCACCCCTCTTTTTTTGTCGCGATACCGTTGATTGTTTGATGGGAGCGCCCATGACTGCGCCGTCTGATTTCAATTTGATTCCAGAGCTCGATGCCACGCTCGTATTCCGTGTTGCCTACGATGGTTCGTCCTACAGCGGATTTGCCGAGCAGCCGGGCCAGACGACCGTCGCGGGCGAGTTGCGCCGCGCTATCGAGACGCTGCTGCGCCGCCCGATCGATCTGACGTGTGCGGGGCGTACCGATGCTGGCGTGCATGCGGTGGCTCAGTACATTAGCGTGCCCGTAACGGACGCTGAGCTGGCTCTGACGCGCCGTAGATGGCTGAGGGCTATGGATGCGCTGCTGCCCAAAGATATAGCCATAAACGAGGTCTACAAGGCCCGTAAGGGCTTTTCTGCACGCTTTGATGCGCGTTCCCGTACGTATACGTACCGTATTGCTGATCGCGACGCGCGCCCCGTGCTCTCGCGCGGTGCGGTGTGGTGGCAACGCTTTCCCTTGGATGCCGATGCCATGGCTGCCGCGTGCCCCGCGCTCTTGGGCGAGCAGGACTTTAAGAGCTTTTGCAAGGTGGCGTCTGCCGTGGGCAAGCCCACGCACCGCTGCGTGATGCGTGCCGAGTTTGGCCACGAGGTCGCTTTTGGCGAGGATATCCTGACCTTCACTATCGAGGGCAACGCATTTTTACATTCGATGGTGCGCACTATTGTGGGCACGCTCGTGGAGATCGGCATGCATCGCCGCGATCCCGAGTGGATGCGCGAGGTCATTGATGCCTGCGACCGTACCGCTGCGGGTCCCACGGCGCCTGCCTGCGGTCTTACGTTTATGGGCGTGGATTACGATCCCGCCGAGCTTGTCGTACTCGACTAGGGGAGTGCTCGGCGCGTCCGTACCTGGCACATACTATGTGTGAGCTGCGCGTGTGCAACATCTGTTCTTGGCGTGCAACATGTTAGGCGGCTCGTTGCTTTTATAGCCCGGGTGTACCATGAACGACGGTTTGATTTGTGGCTGTCGAGAGGACGGAAAACTTGGTTCGACGTGGTTCGCATCCGCGACTTTCGGTGATCCTTATTGTTGAGGGTTCGCCCAGCTATGCGATGCGCGCGCTCGAGAGCGTCCAGAACCAAGACCTCTATGACCTGCAAATTGTCGTGGTTTGTCGCGACGTTACGCCGGGCGTGCGCCATTCGCTCGAAGTTGCCGCAGGCAGGGATATTCACATCGATTTGATTGACGTCGAGGATTCGGCGCACGGAGCATGTCTCAAGGCCGGTTTTGCCGCCTCGCGTGGTTCGCAGATTGTTGCCATGAACGCCGACGAGTGGTTTGCCCCACAGTCCCTTTCCAAGATGGTCGATGTTGCGTGCGATGCTGCGGCAGACATTGTGATTCCCACGGCATCGCTCGACCGCTACGATGCTCATCGTGAGCGCCATTCGCGCGTACTGGATGCAACCTCTCTTGCGATCGATGACCGTGCTTCATTGGCGGCTGGTCTGTCTCAGATGATTTCCGGCGGCCTGATTGCCCAGACTTCCGGTGTGATGTACAGCCGCTCGTTGTTTGAGACGTGTTTGTCGCGCGACCGTGCGCTTCGCTCGATTGGGTTTATGACATGCGCCCTTTCGCAGGCGCAACGCATATCCGGGTGCGGTGGCGCCTGTTTCCATGCGGTGGCGCCACGGCTTACAGATGCTTTTGACCCCACATTGTTTGCCAAGCTTACCGATGACGCCCGGGCGCTCGACGAGCTTACCGATTCGCTTGCAGAGGTGAGCGGTGACACGCAGCTAAAGGTTGCGAGCCATATGTTTTACTTCGCCGGGCTGGTCGCCTGCATCGAAAATTTGTGCTTGAGCCCGCATGGGGTTTCTTCAATCGAGCGTTCCGCTCGAATGCGTGATATGCTCGAAGCATCTCGAACTCGTCAGATGGCCGCGGCACTCAAGGATAACCATCGTGGACTCGGCCTGTTGTTTGGACCGATTGCCAGTGCCAAGCCTGCGCGTTGCGTGATGTATACGCACCTGGCCGCTTTTTTTAACCGGACGGGCGTCAAAACTGCTTAAGACGGCTATGTTCGAAACAATCTTGCATGGAATTGTTTCGAAATGCGTTCTTATTCACAAATACCATCAAATAGCGCTAAACTATTCAATCACTGATTGATTGTCTCCGCCATCTATGGAGTGAGGTTTTGTATGGCTAAAAAACGCAATGGGCGCCAGGATGCCATCAGAGATATCGTGCGCAACAAAGATGTTCGCACGCAGCGTGTGCTGGTGGACGAGCTCCGTGCCATGGGGTTTGATTGCACGCAGGCGACCGTTTCGCGCGACATTGCCGATATGGGGCTGCGCAAGCTTCCCGAGGGTATCTATGTCCTGGCCGAGGACTTGCATCTGCAGCGTATGGTTTCCGAATTGGTAACGGGCGTTCTGCGCACCGACAACCTGGTTATGATCAAGGCTCAGCCCGGTACCGCTTCGGGCATTGCCGCTGCGGTCGATGCCGCCGAGCTGCCCGACGTGCTCGGTTCGCTCGCCGGTAACGACACCATCTTGGTTATCGCTCAGACCGCCGAGGATGGCGAGCGCCTGGAGGCGCTGATTAACAAGCTGAGCAACTCTCGCAAGTAGGCGAGAACCGCGTCGTGCAGGCGGCTACAGAGCCTTGTAAGGGGGCGTCGACGATGGTCGGCGCCCTTTTTTTATTGCCGTATCGTGTTGAGGCGCGTGCGAGGTTTCTCGTGACAAAAAGGCGCCCGAGCAGCTTTGTATCTGCTCGGGCGCCTTTGATTGGCTATGGCTGGGTGCCTACTGACCCGTAGAGGGATCGGGCGTGGGTGTAGGCGTTGGAGTGGGGGAACCGCCCTCGCCGCCGTCTTCGCCACCGCTACCGTCGCCGCCGGTCGAGCCGCCGGTCGTTCCGGTGCCACCCGTGGTGCTGCCGCCCGTGGTCTCGGTGGTCTGTCTCTTATACACATCTCCGAGCC
>URZN01000069.1 GCA_900552345.1 uncultured Collinsella sp.
GACCTTTCGCGTGCGCTTACCAAGCATCTGGGTTCGCGTTTTGAGCTGGTCACGGGCATCGGCGACGGTACGTACGATCTTGCGGACGCGCTCTCCAAGAGCAATAGTGCCAAGGGCAGCGCCGACTGCGTGTTCTTTATCCCGGAGGGGTTCGAGGACGACCTGGTCGCGGCTGCCCGCGCGAGGGAGGCCCTGCCCAAGCTCGACGTGACCTACGGTTCCGGCACCATGGCGGCGGCGCTTTCGTCTGCCGAGGCCTCGCGCTGGATCTCGCTCGCGGGCGCTGCGGCGGCGCTTGAGCCCGCTGCCTCCAACGGCGATGTCGCCAAGGCTGCCGAGCATGCTGCCGCCAAGCGCGCCGAGGTCGAGATCGAGCAGGTCAAGGTCGACTCGACTGCCGCCGCCACGCTCGAGTCGTACTTCAACTTTGGCGCGTACGCGATCATCTCGTCGGTCATCGTGTCGGTGGGACTGGTGTTCTCGGGTATGAACGAGCCCGAGCGCGTGCGCCGCATGGAGGCCGGCCCAATCTCCGAGCGTCAGCGCTCGCTTGCCGTGTTTGCGGCCGCCGCGGTGATCACCGTCTGCATCTGGTTTGTGTCGAGCATGATGGGCGTCGTGGGCTTTGCCGGGGCGGTTGCCGAGGTCGGCGTGGGTCGTGTGTGTCTGGCGCTGGCGGCGACGTTTGCCCTGGCGTGCACGCCACTGGCCGTTGGCTTTGCGCTTTCGAGCCTGGGTGCGCGCGAGGAGCTGCTCAACGGTGTGGGCAACCTGCTTGGCATGCTCATGACGTTTTTGGGCGGAGCCTGGATGCCCCTGTCGCTCATGGGCTCGGCCGTGCAGACGGTGGCGCATTTTGTGCCGACATATTGGGTGAACGACGCAATCGGCAAGGCGCTTGCCTCGGATTTGACGTCCACCGTGCTGGGCGACATCGCCTGCGACCTGGGCGTCACGGCACTCTTTGCCGTGGCCATCGCCGCCGCAGGCCTGGCCCTCGCACGCGCCAAAACCCGCGCCTAGCCACCTAGTCATCGGGGACGTTCTTAAACGACTAGTCATCGGGGACAGTCTTTGCCGATTCGCCGGCTCGCCGGCCGCGTTGGCAAGGACTGTCCCTATCTGCCGGCAGAAAAGGAACGTCCCCAGCTGTTGGGTGGCGAGGCACTCATTTAAGTCCGTCCCCAATGAGTGGTTTCAATCATTTAAGTCTGTCCCCAATGAGTACCCCCAACTGCCGGGTGGCGAAAGAGTGTCCCCAACAGCTAGTCGTTTAAGAACGTCCCCAACGACTAGTCTGAAACAAAACCCCACTCTCGCTCCAAAATAGTTCGCCAAGGTTTACTATTACGTTCATAAAGTAGTACGAGGCTAACAATGGGGGATAGCATGGCGACGAAGCAGGCCTACGTCCAGGTCAAGGGGCTCAAGAAGCACTACGGCGATGGAGATGCACACCTGACGGTGCTCGACGGCATCGACACGTCCATCAATCGCGGTGAGATCTGCGTCATGCTGGGGCCCTCGGGCTCGGGCAAGTCGACCTTCCTTAACCTGATCGGCGGCCTGGAGGATGCCGACGCCGGCTCCATCATGGTGGACGGCTGCGACCTCACAGTGCTCAAGCCCGCCGACCTGGGCGAGTATCGCCGCCGCGAGCTGGGCTTTGTCTTTCAGTTCTACAACCTGGTACCCGATCTCACCATCAAGGAAAACATCGAGGTCACGGCGCACCTGTCCAAAAACCCGCTCAATGTCGACGACCTGCTGCGTTCGCTGGGCCTCTATGAGCACCGCAACAAGTTCCCGCGCCAGGTCTCGGGCGGCCAGCAGCAGCGCTGCGCCATCGGTCGTGCACTCGTCAAAAACCCGGGTCTGCTGCTGTGCGACGAGCCCACGGGCGCGCTCGACTATAAGACGTCCAAGGAAATCTTGCAGCTCATGGAGGATGTCAACCGCACCTACGGCTGCACCATCATCATCGTCACCCACAATGCCGCCATCGCGCGCATGGCCAATCGCGTGCTGCGCCTGTGCGACGGGCGCATTGTCGAGGATGAGCTCAACGAGTCGCCCGTCGCGGCCGCCGAGCTCGATTGGTAGGCGGCGCCATGACACCTCTCGCAAAACGTCTCCCGCGCGAGCTGCGCCGCAATATCGGCAAGTACCTTGGCATCTTTTTGCTTATGTGCGGAAGCATCGCTCTCACCTCGGGCTTTTTGCTCGCGGCCCACTCCATCGGCTGCCTTATCGACGGCATGCGCGATGCGTACACGATTGAGGACGGCCGCGTGACCACCTCTTTCGAGGCCACCAAAGACCAGCTCAAGGCAGCCGAGGGTGCAGCCGGCGACGTCGGCGGCGTCACGCTCTACAAGAACTTCTCCATCGACGCCATCATCAAAAAGGCGTCCGGCGACGACGGCACCAAGCGCACGCTGCGCACCTATGCGCACCGCACCAAGGTCGATATCGCGTCCTACTGTGAGGGCAAGGAGCCCAAGACGGACGATGAGGTGGCAATCGACCGTGTCTTCGCCACCAACAACGATCTCGCCGTGGGCGATAAGGTCGAGCTCGAGGGTCGCACCTACACCATCTGCGGCATCATGACTCAGCCCGATAGCCAGGCGCTGTTCCTCAACAACTCCGACTTTACGGTGAACACCATCACCTATGGCGTGGCCGAGGTCACCGACGCTGGCTTTGCCGCGCTCGAGGACGTCGGCGGCGCGCCCGCCTGCACCTACTCCTTTACCTTTACCGATCGCGACCTCTCCACTGCGGACCGCATCGATGCGGAGCAGGATATGGTCGAGGCGCTGACCGATGCCGATGCGCGCGTGGACGATCTGATCGACGCCGATTCCAACCAGGGCATTGGCTATGCGCGCGACGACGTGGACGGCGACTCTATGATGTGGATGACGCTGCTCGACATCATCATCGTGATCATGGCGTTCGTCTTTGTGGTCCTTACCGACGCCACCATCGAGGAGGAGAGCGCCATCATTGGCACACTGCTCGCCAGCGGCTATCGCCGTCGCGAGATCGTGCTGCACTACCTTGCGCTTCCCGCCATCGTGGGCGTGCTCGCAGCGCTTTTGGGCACTGCGCTCGGCGTTGTGTTCTTTACCGAGCCCATGCGCAGCCTCTATTACGGTTCGTACAGCTTGCCGCCCTTCCAGGTGTACTGGAGTTGGGAGATCTTTGTGAAGTGCGCCGTGGTTCCCGCCGCCGCGCTCGTCTTCATTACGCTGGTGGGCCTGCTTCGCAAAATGGGCAAGACGCCGTTGCAGTTTCTTCGTCACGAAGCGAGCGGCAAATCGGGCACCAAGCGCGGTATGCAACTGCCGGAGCGCATGGGCTTTGTCTCGCGCTTCCGCCTGCGTATCTTTCTGCGCAACCTGGGCAACTTTGCCACGCTCTTTGTGGGCATTGCGTTTGCCTCGCTGCTGCTGCTCTTTGGCCTGGCGATTCTGCCCACGATGACGCACTATGCGGACAACCTCGAGACAAGCCTGGTCGCCGAGCACCAGTACACGCTCAAGGCGCCGCTGGAGCTCGAGGGCACTGCCGAGGAGCGCGAACGGTGGTCGGCACTCGAGCGCTTGCAGTCGGTTGACGGCGCGCTGCTTTCCGCCGCCCGGGATGCCGATGACGAGCTTGACGACGCGGCCGATGCGGCGCAGGTGGCAGCCGATGCCGCGACCGCATCTCCGTCTGCCGAGAGCCTGGCCGCGGCGCAGGACGCGCTCGCCAAGGTCCAGGACAAGAAGGATGCGCTTTATGCGCGTCTCGATGACCTTGCCGATGCCCTCGGCTGCGACCGCGATGAGGTCATCGGCCTGATCGACAAGGCCTCTAAGATCGACACGGACAACGACGACATCCACCCGGTCAATACGACCGACAACGGCGCGGGCGCAATCGCGCAGGCCGAGAAATACGCCGTTTACCAGCTGCAATACGACCGCGGCGATGGAAATGGCGAGGAGACGATTTCCGTCTACGGCATTTCATCCGATTCGCGCTATTGGAAAGGGCTGGACGTCGGCGATGGGCGTGTCGTCTTTGGCGGCGGTCTGCTCGATAAGTTTGGCTGGAGCGAGGGTCAGAAGGTCACGCTCGGCGACAAGTACGAGAGCGAGCATTATTCCCTTGAGTACGCGGGCAAGGGCTGTGCCTGGGGCTCCAAGTCGGACATGAATATCTATATGAGTATTGAAGACTTTAACGAGCTGTTCGACAACGACGCCGCCTACTTTAACGGCTATGTGAGCGACGAGAAGCTCGATCTCGATGCTCGATACTTTGCCGGCGACACCACGCCCGACGACATGCGCGCCGTGGGCGACCAGTTCATCGGCATGATGAGCAAAATGATCGGCATGATGGTTGGGCTTGCGGTGTTCATCTTCCTGCTGTTTATGTACCTGCTGACCAAGGCCGTGATCGACCACAGTGCCCGTTCGATCAGCTACATGAAAGTCTTTGGCTATCGCGATAGCGAGATCTCGCATCTGTACATCCGCTCAATCACGCTGTGCGTGGCGGCGTCGCTCGTGCTGAGCCTGCCGGTCATCATTGGCTCGCTCACGGCCATCTTCCGCTCGATGCTGCTCGCCTATAACGGCAATATCGAGATCTACGTGCCCGCTTGGTCTATGGTGGCGTGCGCAGGAATCGGCTTTGCAACCTACCTGCTCGTGGCGCTGCTACACACGCGTTCTATCAAGCGCGTCAGTCTGGCCGAAGCCCTCAAAGTCCAAGAGTAGTCATTTAAGAACGTCCCCAATGACTAGATGCCGTACTTGACTTTAACTCTGCTTTAACTGGTACCATCCTCTATGTCTGTAACGCCATATAGACCGAGGGGATAGATCTATGACCGCAACTGCACCCGCAGCGCCCGCTAAGGTGTACTTCACCAACCTGCGCACGCATGCTCGCGAGAGCCAGCTCGACAAGCTCAAGCGCCTCATCCGTCACGCCGGTATCGAGCAGATCGACTTTGAGAACAAGTTCGTCGCCATCAAGATTCACTTTGGCGAGCTGGGCAACCTGAGCTTTTTGCGCCCCAACTACGCCCGCGCCGTCGCGGATGTCGTGAAGGAGCTGGGTGGCAAGCCCTTCCTCACCGACTGCAACACGCTCTATGTCGGTAGCCGCAAAAACGCGCTCGAGCACATCGATACCGCCTACCAGAACGGCTTTACCCCGTATGCCACGGGTTGCCAGGTCATCATCGCCGACGGCCTCAAGGGCACCGACGAGGCGCTCGTTCCGGTCGAGGGCGGCGAGTACGTGCACGAGGCCAAGATCGGTCGGGCACTCATGGATGCCGATATTGTGATCAGCCTCACGCACTTTAAAGGCCATGAGCAGGCCGGCTTTGGCGGCGCCATGAAGAACCTGGGCATGGGCGGCGGCAGCCGCGCCGGCAAGATGGAGCAGCATGCCGCCGGCAAGCCGAACGTCGCGACCGAGCACTGTATTGGCTGCCGTGCCTGCGAAAAGGTCTGTGCGCACAGCGCTATCTCGTTTGACGACACCCGTGAGCGCGAGCTCGCCAACGGCAACACCCGTACGGTTCACGTTGCCGCTATCGACCATGATCGCTGCGTGGGCTGCGGTCGCTGCATCGGCGTGTGCAACCAGGACGCCATCAAGCCCGGCCATGACGCTGCGGCCGACGTGCTCAACTGCAAGATCGCCGAGTACACCAAGGCCGTCGTCGACGGCCGTCCGAGCTTCCACATTTCGCTCGCCATGGACATTAGCCCCAACTGCGATTGCCATCCCGAAAACGACACGCCTATCGTCAACGATATCGGCATGTTCGCGAGCTTCGACCCGGTCGCCATCGACCAGGCCTGCGCCGATGCCGTCATGGCATCCGAACCGCTGCCCAACACCGAGCTCACCGATAGCGCGGCCAAGATGGAGCACAACCACGAGCATCTGGAGGGCGAGCAGGCCAAGGACCCCTTCTGCATCACGCATCCCGACACCGACTGGCGCACCTGTATCGCACACGCCGAGAAGATCGGCCTGGGCACGAGCAAGTACGAGCTCATCGAGGTCAAATAGCGCCTAGCTATTGGACAAAATAAGCGCTTTTGTAGCGCAACGTTAGCAAAAGCCGCCCGTGAGCACAGCGCCCACGGGCGGCTTTTCGGAAGTGCGGTGAAAAATCGAATACCGCCGGCCACAAACCGTTTTTTGGCAACAAAACCCCTGATAAATTGTTGGTAAAACTGTGGTCTGGTTGGGCTTCCCGCGATTTTCCCCGCACTTCCGAAAACAGGGGGTCAGATAGACCAGTAAACCGTACTATTTGCCTAAAAATACTCGTCAAGGAAGTTGTTGACTGTGCTCCAGTAGAGCCCGGGGTCAACTTGCGCACTCTTGGCGTGGGTGGCGCCATGGATGGTGAGCTTTTG
>URZN01000070.1 GCA_900552345.1 uncultured Collinsella sp.
GCCGAGCGCCCGGGCGATTACTTTGCCACGCTCGACGTGCTGCCGAGCGGCCGAGAGCTGCTGGCCAAGTCGCGCGCCGAAAGTGCCCGCCGTCGCGCCCAAGACGAGCGCCTGGCAGTCGCCGCCCAATGGAACAAACGCATCCAGATCGCGGACGCGAAGGAGAAGAACATGGACATCCGCAATCTCGAGGGCTCAATCGTCGCCCTCGTCACGCCGTTTAAAAAGGATGGCAGTGTCGACTTTGACGCACTCGAGCGCCTTATCGATTTCCACCTGCAAAACGGCACCGACGCCATCCTCACCCTGGGCACCACCGGCGAGAGCGCCACGATGACCGACGACGAGGACAACTCCGTCGTCGCCGCCGTGGTCAAGCATGTTGCAGGACGCGTCCCCGTCATCGCCGGCTCGGGCTCCAACTCCACGCAGACGATGCTCACCAAGTCGCTCACCTACCAGGGCTTGGGAGCCGACGGCCTGCTGCTCATCACCCCCTACTACAACAAGTCTAACGAAGAGGGCATCTACCAGCACTTTAAGACCGTGGCCGACGCCGTGGACATCCCCTGCATCCTGTACAACATCCCCGGCCGCTGCGGCTGCGGTATCAGCGAGCGCAATGTGGAGCGCCTGGCCGCACATCCCAACATCATGGGTATTAAGGAAGCCTCGGGCAACGTCGCCTACGCGGCCAAGATCGCCCACCTGCTGTCAGACGACTTCCGCATGTACTCGGGCGAGGACGCGCTTACCGTACCGCTCATGAGCCTGGGCGCCTCGGGCACCATCAGCGTGTGGGCCGATGTTCAGCCGCAGCTCGTGCACGACATGTGCCGCGCCTATCTGGACGGTGACGTGGAGCGCGCCCGCGATATCCAGATTGCCGGTCAGCCGCTCATCAACGCCCTCTTTAGCGAGGTCAACCCCATCCCCGTCAAGGAAGCGCTCGCCCAGATGGGTATGATCGAGGCAAACTACCGTATGCCGCTGTGCCCCATGGCAGACGACACGCGCGCTGCACTTACCGATGCTCTGAAGGGAGCTGGTCTGCTTGATTAAGACCGTCATTATGGGAACGGGCCGCATGGGCTCGCTCATCCGCACTACCGCCGAAGGCATTGTCGACGCCGGCGGGCAGCCCGTTTTTGATATCGTCGCCCAGATCGGTTTTGATCTGTCCGAGCTCGAGAGCGCCCCGGCGGCCGACGTTATCATCGACTTCTCGAACGTCGTGACCTTCGATGCCGTCGTCGCCTATGTCGAGCGCACGGGCGCCGCGTTGGTCTCGGGCACCACGGGCTATACGCCCGAGCAGATGGACCGCCTGCGTGAGCTGGGCCAGAACACCCGCGTTATGCACTCGGGCAATTACTCCATCGGCATCGCAGCCCTGCGTCATCTAGTGGCCCAGGCCACGCGTGAGCTGCCCGGCTTTGACTGCGAGATTGTCGAGACGCACCACAATCAAAAGGTCGACGCCCCCAGCGGCACTGCCAAGCTACTGCTCGATGCCGTCGTCGAGGCCGAGCCCGAGGCAGGCTACCACCCCGTCTATGGCCGCGAGGGCATGTGCGGCGCGCGTGACCCCAAGGAGATCGGCATGCACTCGCTGCGCGGGGGCACCGTCGCCGGCGTGCACGAGGTGAGTTTCTTTGGCCAGGACGAGGAAGTCACGCTCACCCACCGCGCCACGAGCCGTCAGATCTTCGTCAACGGCGCCCTGGCCGCCGCCCAGAAGCTCGTCACCCGCGAACCCGGCTTCTATACGTTCGACCAGGTCATGTTTGCCTAACCAGGTATCAACCGAATCCACCCAAAGGAGAGATAGCAAATGAGCAACGCAGCCGAGATGAATGCCCAGGAGATTATCAACTACATCGCCACCGCGCCCAAAAAGACACCTGTCAAGCTATACGTGCGCGAGAAGCCCGGCATGAAGGTTGCCTGGGGCGACGCACATGTCTACGGCGGCCGTCGCGGCAAGACCGTCTTTGGCGACTGGGATGAGCTCAAGGCCATCCTCGATGCCAATGCCGACTCCATCGACTACTACGATGTCGAGAATGACTGCCGCAACTCTGCCGTGCCCATGCTCGACCTTAAGGGCATCAACGCCCGCATCGAGCCGGGCGCGATCATCCGTGACCGCGTCGAGATCGGCGATCGCGCCGTCATCATGATGGGCGCCATCATCAACATCGGCTCCGTCATTGGCGAAGGCTCCATGATTGATATGGGCGCCGTGCTGGGCGGCCGCGCCACCGTGGGCAAGAACTGCCACATCGGCGCCGGCACCGTGCTGGCAGGCGTTGTGGAGCCCGCCAGCGCCACGCCCGTCATCATCGAGGACGATGTCATGATCGGCGCCAACGCCGTGGTCCTGGAGGGCGTGCACGTAGGCAAGGGCGCTGTCGTTGCCGCCGGCGCCGTGTGCGTCGAGGATGTCCCCGCCGGCGCCGTCGTGGCCGGTGTCCCCGCCCGCGTCATCAAGATGCGCGACGAGAAGACCGACAGCAAGACCGGCCTGGAAGAGGGCCTGCGCCAGCTTTAATAGTTACGGCGTTTTACCAAACGCCGTAACGACCCGACGCTGCAAACGCCCCTAGGCGGCAATCTGACGTTCAATCGTCGGGCATGACCAGAAGGTCAATGCCCTCCTCTTTCGCGTCACCTTGCTCGCCTAGGGGCGTTTTCGCTGGCGCATGCTCAACCTACGACGCAATGTCAGCGACCAAGCCGAAAACAAAAAGGCCGAAGTCCCGAAGGGTTTCGGCCTTTGTTTTCCGCAGCGTCCAAGCGCAGTTTATCGGTTCTCGATGCTGCCGATGTTTTTGAGCTCGATGGAGATGAGGCCGTTGGGCTCGTTGACAAACTCGATGTATTCGGAGTTCGAACCCATCTCGGCCGGGAAGCTGATTTCGATACCCGTGTCGGTACGGATCTTATGATTGCGCACCGCCGCGCGTTCGACCTGCTTGCGCTCCACGGGCACACGCTCAGGCACCTTCTCCTCGGTCAGTGCCGCGCGCACGCTCTCCTTGATAACCGGTTCGTCCTCAAAGACCTCATCGACGATATCCCAAGGCGGCAGCTCCTCGTCATCCTCAACCTTCTCGGCAACGGCAGCCTTAACCTTAGCGAGCGCTACAGCCGTGTTGGCACCGTGCTCCTCGGCGACTTCCTCGACCACACGCGTCACGGTGTCGATGACCTCCTTGCCCGATACGCCCGTGTCGCACTGCAGCAGGCCGTCGGGGATAAGCAAACGGTCCTCGCCGGCAATCTTGCGTTTCTTATCCACATAGCCGATCTCCATGGTGCTTGCACGCACGATTGCATAGCTCGGCACCTTTTGCGAAGGGTTCGGCAGAATGGCATAGTGGCGCGCGATGTCGTTACGCACCTCGCCCTCTTCGCGACCCACCTCGTGCATGAATGCCTGCTTGGAGCCCAGCAGCATCACGGCAAACCAGCGGGCATCCTCATCATCGTCAAAGTCCGCCACAAGCACGTCAGTGGACTCGGCTTTCTCGGCCTTGGTGAGTTCGGAAGAGATGAACTCCGCAATCTGCTGCGACAGGTCCACGAACTCACGCTCACCAAAGAAATAGCCCTTGAGCTCGCCACCGAATGCGGAGTTCTCGGCAAACGTGGCACGCTTGTTGTCGGCCGAAGTACGAGCGCGCCGCAGGTGCGTGGTCACGAAGTTGCGCACGGTACGGCTCTCGATATCGAGCTCGCGCTGGCTCATGACGTTGACGGCAGAGTCAAAGTCCAGGATATGCAGAATCGCGTGATTGATTTTCATATACGGCATTCCGTTCTAGATCGATTTCGGCACGAACCAGTATAGCGGTCGAGCCCGCCCCGGGCGCATCGAAGATTGGTGCATCGGGGGCAGGTTGCTTTGCACCAATGGCTAGCGCAAGAGCTCGGACTGCCAAACCTCGAGCTGTTCTGCCAGGCTCTTACCGGCAGCGGACATGTCGATCTGGGGCCGTTTGGGCAGCAGTGCGCATTTAAGGATTGCCACGATGGTCTGCGAGACAAAGCGTCGCGTTTCCTTGTCGAAGCCTTGCGCAGCCTGGAGCATCACGGGCAGGCTCTCGCGCAGATTCCCAGCGATATCCGCAAACCGCTCAGCACCCGTAGCCTCAAACACGGAGAACAACGCATCTACAAAACGTTCGCGCTCGCTAGGTGACACTGCAAGCAGCATCTCGCGAATGGAGCCATCAACATATCGAGCACCGGCGGACAGGTGCTCACAGTACACGAAGTCGCGACCATCAACCACCCAGCTAAAGGGATTGTGTTGCAGCAGGCTGAACTCGGTGCTCTCAACGATGGCATAGTCCTCCTGTGTCTCGAACATCATGCCAAAGATCGACGACCGAGGCAGCGTCTTATCGATTCGACCGGAAAGATCGGCAAAGGCGCTGCCGCTCAGAAACTCCTCGACAAAGCCCGGACCATCATGGGAATACGCCCGTTCGATTCGCTCACGGGCGACATCGGAGCACATCGCCGCACCGTACACGGCAAGGTTTCCACCCTTGGAATGACCTCCGCACAAAAGCGGCCCGTCAATCGCATCCGCCGCCTCGTCCACATAACGCGCCGCGGATTCCTGGGCCGGCACAGGACACCGGAACGCCATGTTAAAGTCCTCTTTCCAGCCCACAATCGTGCTGTCGGTCCCCCGGAAGGAAAGATAACTAAACCCCGCCGGAAACCGGAACGCCATGGCTGCAAACTGCTCCGTCGCCACCACATCGCTCACGGCACGATAGCCGCAAACGTGCACGCCACGGTAGCGAGGGCTTGCTGCCACGGCCTCCAGCAAGGCCCTGCTCCCCTCTGGATCCCACAAGTCGCCAATCATGTCCCGGTAGCACTCGGCACGCAGCAGCTCGCGTACGTCTAGGCCCTGCCAGTTCGTCAGCTCCGCCATATCACCCGGCAAACGCAAATAGGACAACCACGCAAAGACCAGGCTATCCACCGCGCAGAACGGCCGCTCCTCAAACGGATCAAACGCCGTCTGGGCATAGGTCAAAAAATTAGGCGAATCCGACATGGCCCTCCCATCAACTATGGTGCATTGGGGTCAGGTTACTTTGCACCAAAAAGGCGCCCGGGCCGTGTGGGCTCGGACGCCTTCATTGTAGCTTTTCGCTCTAACGAGCTTGATTTAGCAGGAGAAGTCGACGCTGTCGATGATGTCCTTGAGGGCCTTGGCGGAGGCGGTGAGCTCATGTTGCTCGTCATCGTCCAGCGGCACGGGGACGCGGCAGACAACGCCGTCGCGACCGACGACGGTCGGCATGGAGATGGCCAGATCGGACAGGCCATACTCGCCCACCATGAGTGAGGAGACGGGCAGAACGGTCTGCTCATCGCGCATAACGGCGGTGCAGATGCGCTTGACGGCCATGGCGACGCCATAGTAGGTGGCGTGCTTCTTCTCGATGATGGTGTAGGCGGAGTTCTTGACGTCCTCAGCGATGCGCTTCTCGGCAGCCTCATGCTCCAGGTGGCCGTGAAGCTCACAGAAGGTGTTCAGCGGAACGCCGGCAACCTGAGCGCTGGACCAAGCGACAAACTCGGAGTCACCGTGCTCGCCCATGACATAGGCCTGGACATCGCGCGGGTCAACCTCGACGTGGGCACCAAGCATCTGCTGCAGGCGGCCGGTGTCGAGCACGGTGCCGGAACCGATGACGTGGCCCTCGGGCAGGCCGGACATCTTGATGGCGGCGTAGGTCAGAACATCGACCGGGTTGGAGACGATTAGCAGAATGCCGTCGAAGCCGGACTTCTTAATCTCGGGAATAATGGACTTGAAGATGCTGACGTTCTTGTTGACCAGGTCCAGGCGGGTTTCACCGGGCTTCTGGGCAGCGCCAGCAGTGACGACGATCATGGCGGCGTCGGCGACATCGGAATAATCGCCGGCGTAGATCTTCATCGGCTCGGCAAACGTCATGCCGTGCGCGATATCCAGGGCCTCACCCTCGGCACGGTTCTTGTCCACGTCGATGAGGACCATCTCGGAGAACAGACCACTCTGCATCAGTGCGAACGCCGAAGACGAACCGACGAAACCGCAGCCGACAATAGCGACCTTCTTCTCGTTAACCATTAGAAACTCCCATCTCTCTCCACAAACAAGCCGCCCGGGAACGACCCGAGCGGCTTGTCGTAATCCCAATACATCCAATCGGGACTTTGATTATGCCCCTATTCGCAGCCAAAAATCGACCGTTTACCGAAATTGTTTGCAGTATTCGTAAAATAACTGCGCGAAATCGGTTTCGAGCTATTGACGAGTCGAAATAGGTTTCTAATACAGGCCCGCCTCGCGAATGGCCTCGACAGCCAAAGCGATCTGATCGGGCGGTAGGACCAGCGCCATAC
>URZN01000071.1 GCA_900552345.1 uncultured Collinsella sp.
CTCATTGCCCTCGATCTTCTCGACGGTGATGACATCGTCGGTGGCGACCTTGTACTGCTTGCCGCCCGTGTTAACGATTGCGTACATGTTTACTTGCCCTTCATGCATCAGTTAGTGCAACAGCCGAATATAGTAGCAGGCGATAATACCCCCGTCAACGAGTATGTGGAGCAAATCCACAAGTTCGCACAGGTATGGGGCTGACGAGTCGGCCCTCGTCGTCCTCGCATGCTTGATTCTGACGCTCGACATCGTAGGAGCAGATGGTCACGAGGTCTTGCATACCGGTGGAAACAATAGGTGCATCGACGCCCGGGGTCAAGCCCTGCAACAAAACATCAGCAGCGGAAAGCAAAATCTCCGGACGCATGGAGCCCTCGTTGTCGGCATGGGTGTCGAGCATAAGCACCAGATGGTCCTCACACTCCCCCGCCGCAAGCTTATAGCCAACGAGCGTATGGTCCAGATCAAGACGCTTGCTCTTTTTGCCGCGCGCATAGTCAATGCCATGACCCGCGCGCAGCGTGTCGATCGCAGCTCGCACCTCGTCGGCGCTCACGGGAGCCTCGGGGTCAAGGTGCAAGTCGATGCGGTACGACAGACGCGTAAGCTGAGCCGTCAGCGCCGGCGTGCGCACGTCGATGTAGGCAGCCTCGATAGGCGCCAGATCGGCAGGCGATGCAGCGGCCAGGCGCTCAAAGGCCTCGTCAAGCGCGACGAACTCGGTCATAAACAGGTCATACCACTCGCAGGTCGACGACGTGCCCACGGGCAGCGCCGACGAAAAGCCCACGCGCATATGCGGCGAGAAACCCTGCGTCACGGCATAGGGCAGGCCCGCACGGCGCACGATGCGCTCAATGGTATGGATTAGTTCCAGATGGCCCAGGTACTTAAGGCGATCACGCTTGCCGTAGCGAACGCGAAGCCTAAAGAGCGTGGGATTGTCGGTCAAGCGCTCACTCATGCGCGATCACCCATCAATACGTTCTTGGCGTGGAGCGTGGGGCAGATTCCGCAGCCGGTACACGACGTGCGGGTGCAGTCGGGCGTCGTGACGCCCTCGAGCGAACGGCGGTATTCGCGCTCGAGGAAGCCGCGCGTGCAGCCGGGGCTCACGTGCTCCCACGGCAGGCGCCAGTCCAACTCGTAGGGCAGGTGCACGAGCTCATTGAGGTCGATGCCGTTTTTGGCAGCGGCCTCCTTCCAGTTGTCGAGCGAGAAGTGCTCCACCCAGGCGTCGAATCGCGAGCCCGCACGCCAGGCATCGATGATGACCGGAGTCATATCGCGACCGGCACGGGAGAGCGCAGCCTCGACAAGCGAGGTCTCGGCATCGTGGTAATGTACGCGAACGGCGCGGTTGCGCACGCTCGTGATGAGCAGCTTCTGGCGGCGCTTGACGTCATCGTAATCGAGCTGCGGGCACCACTGGAAGGGTGTTGCCGCCTTGGGGATGAACACCGAAACAGAGATGGACACCGAGATAGACCCACGGCGCGACTTGGGCACCACGGAGCGGCCAAGCTCCAGCACGTGATCGGCCAGGTTGGCGATAGCCACGATGTCCTCGTCGCGCTCGCCGGGAAGGCCCATCATGAAGTAGAGCTTCATGCGGTTCCAGCCGGCCTCGAAGGCTGCTTTGGCCGCGCGATCCAAGTCCTCCTCGGTCACGTTCTTGTTGATGATGTCGCGCATACGCTGGCTGCCCGCCTCGGGCGCAAACGTCAGGCCGCCCTTCTTTTCGCCGGCGACCGACTCGGCCATATCAACGCCAAACGAATCCAAGCGCTGCGACGGAATGGACACGCGAATGCCCGTATCTTCCAGACGGCGGTTGAGTCTACCGAGCACGTCACGGATGCAGGAGTGGTCGGTCGTCGAAAGCGAGGTAAGCGACATCTCGTCATAGCCAGTCTTTTCCAAGCCCTGGATCACCGATGACACAATCTGGTCGGCCGAACGCTCGCGCACCGGACGATATGTCATGCCGGCCTGGCAAAAACGACAGCCGCGGGCGCAGCCGCGCAGGATCTCGATAGACAGGCGATCGTGGACGAGCTGCGCATACGGCACGCACGACTGAGAAAGCGGATTGGTGGCACCAAAGTCCTCGACGACGCGCTTGTAGACTACCGGCGGGACGTCCTTGCCCTCGCGCGGCACGGTGTAGCCATGCGGCGAGCAAGGCTCGTCATGACGCACCTCATACAGGGACGGCACATAGGTACCAGCGACCGTCGCGAGCTGCTCGACAATCTGAGCGCGCGAGACGCCCTCGTCGCGCAGGCGGCGATGCAGCTGGCAGATCTCGAGCAGCGACTCCTCGCCCTCGCCAATGAGGATGGCATCGAAGAATGCCGCGTACGGCTCGGGGTTATACACCGAGGGACCACCGGCGACGATGATGGGATCGTCCTCGGTACGGTCGGCCGCCAACAGCGGAATGCCGGCGAGATCGAGCGCTTCGAGGAAGTTCGTCACGGCCATCTCGTGCGGCACGTGCATGCCGACGATGTCGAACGAGGCCACGGGCGCTGCACCCTCGAGCGACAGCAGCGGAATCCCCGCCTCGCGCATGGCATCGCCCATATCGGGCCACGGCACGTAGCCGCGCTCGCAGGAAATGCCCTCGGCCTGATTGAGGATGTTGTAGAGAATGGCGATGCCTTGGTTGGGCAGACCGACCTCATACACGTCCGGATAGATCATGCAGCAGCGATAGTCGGCATCGGCCTTTGAGAGCGTGCCCCACTCGTGATCGATATAGCGACTCGGCTTTTCGACCTTGGCGAGCAACGGCTCGATCAGATGAAAACAGTCTTGGTATGGAACGCGCAAAAGAAACCCCTAAGCAGCGAGATCGGATGCATCCTCGAAAGGACTCATAGGACGGGTGGCACCGGCGACCGTGGTCACCAGGTCGCGAACGCGCGAGAACGTGGCGCTGACAACCTCATTGGCACGGCTGTAGTCCACATCGCGCTCGTAGAGCGACACGAGCGCGCGACCCATGCCATAGGTACCCGCGGCGGCGGTAAGCGCCTTTACGACAAAGCCAATGTGCGGCGTCTGCTTCACCAATGCGCGGGTGACGGCACGAATCACCAAACCGCCGGCGAGCACGCCCGCGACCTCGTAGCCACGCTCGGGCTTTATGCCGCGTCCAAAGATGGCCGCCAGCTCAAAGAGCATGCCCACCTGCGCCAGAGCCATCACGGGATAGTCGGCACCCGGCAAAAACACCAGGGCGCCCGTCGCCATGTTGGTGAGCGCGCACGAGGTAATGATGCGATTTGCCGCCGCGATGCGCATAAAGGCAAAGTTGGCGGCAAAAGCCGTCTCCTTGTCCGTACGATCGAGAATCCAGCGGGCAAGCGTCTCGAGAAGATAGGTCTTATCAGTCGCTGACACCACGCCGAGCATGGGAGTAGATTCCTCAACGAACGGCACCTCGACGGCAGACTCGGCAAGCACGCACACGGGCGCGCCGGCAATCACGAGCTCCTGCACAGCACTCTCCAGACGGTCGGAACCACACGAGAGGACCAGCACCACGTCGGTATCGGCCTTGGGAACGATACGGTCCTCCCCTAGGCGATCAACACGCACAATGCCCGAAGTCGTCTGCGGCACAAAGGCATCGCGCACCGTCTCGACCAAAAAGCGAGACGCAGTCGAATCAAGGTAAACCGAAACACGAACCGGCGTATCGGAATCCTTCTTAACAGACGCGCCCATCTTAAAAGCGCTGGTCAACTTATCTACGGGAATCTTCATGGCAAACCCCTCCAGCGGTTACGCGGCGCCCGAACGATGCCGCCATATGGATTGTACGATACCCACCGTCAGCAGCTGAATCATCATCGACGACGAACCAAAACTAATAAACGGCAGCGGAATACCGGTAATCGGCATCATGCCAATGCACATGCCGATGTTCTCGAAGGTTTGGAACGCCCACATGCCAACGATACCCACGCACGATAGGCGCAAGAACAGTGACTCGCACTTAAAGGCAACGCGGATCGTCGAGAAAATCAGCAGCACGTAGAGGCACAGGAGCAAAAAGGAACCGCAGAAGCCGAACGTCTCGGACAGGAAGGCGAAGACGAAGTCTGTGTGGAACTCGGGCAGAAAGCCGCCGGCCGACTGCGTCGCGTGGCCCAAGCCCTTACCAAAGAAGCCACCCGAGCCGACGGCAATGAGCGACTGCTGCAGGTTGTAGGCATCATCCGAATCGGCTTTGTCGGGGTCAATGAAGACTGTCAGACGGTTCATCTGATACTGCTTGATAAGCACATCGTGGCCAAGGAGCGAATCAAAGACCGAGTCGAGCGCCAAGATGAGCGCAATCAAGCCGACCAGCAGGGCCAAGGTCGACAGCACCCATTCGCGACGCGCACCGCTCATGCAGATGACGATGGCGCCCGACACCAGCACGACCAGACCCGAGCCCAGGTCGCCCATGGCGACGACGGCCAAAAACGGAATGGACAGCATGCCGCAGAGCTTAATGTAGTCGCGAACGGTATCGATACGCCCGTTGTACTGCGAGCCAAGCGTGGCCATAAAGAAGATGGTGATGAGCTTGGCGAGCTCAACGGGCTGGAAGGTCAGGCCGATACCGGGGATCTTGATCCAGCCCGTCATGCCCAGACCGCCCGTATAGGACAGGCCCGGAATCTTGGGCGAGAAGATCACAATAAGGTCAATGACGAGCAGCGCCGTCGAGAAATTGGAAATGCCACGCAGGTCGGTGCGCCAGACGAGCACCGCCAGCACCGCGCCAATGCCAATGCCCAGCAGGTGGCGCGAGAACGAGGCATCAGCCTTAAACTGCGAGGCCGACCAAATGATGATGGCGCCATAGGCAACGAGCGCGACGGTAGCCAGCAGCACACCGATATGCACCTTTTGGCGAAACGTGCTACGCGAGGCCGAAAGTTGCTTGTTGACGCGGTCCAGGCTGCTGCGAGAACCGGTTTTGGTTGAGCGGAACAGGTCCGCTGGCGAAAAGTCCATCGCAACCTCCTATCGAACCGAGGAATCGCCCGAGGCCGAAGAGGTATCGGGCTCGTCATAAATCACGCCGAGCACGTCACGCACGACATGCATCGCGGTATCTGAGCCGCCACCGCCTTGCTCCAAGATGGTGGCAATCACGTACTTAGGATCGTCAGCAGGGGCATAGGCGCAGAACCACGCGTATTCGTCCTCGCCGCTCTTCTCGCCCGTGCCCGACTTGCCGTATACCTGCGGCGTCAGGGTGCCAAAGTGAGCCGCCAGGGACGTCGATGCCGTGTAAATCACATCGTGCATGCCGTTGCGAACAAGAGCCAAATCCGAATCGCTGCTGATCTTGGCCTCCAGGCGCTTCTTCTTGCCCTTACCGTTGTACTTATAGGCATCGCCGTCGCCATCGCGCGACACGGCAGACAAAAACACGTGAGGCACGTACTGTTTGCCGCCGTTGGCAAGGCCCATGTAGGCGCAGGCCATCTGCAGCGGCGTCACCAAAATGTCGCCCTGCCCGATGGCGATGTTCGTCATATCGCCAGCGTTCCATTTGCGGTCTTCGGCAGAGGCATCGGTAAAGTACGACTCTTTCCACTCGGCATCGGGAATGCGGCCGGCACCCTCACTCGGAAGGTCGATACCACAGGTCTTGCCTAGGCCCCAGCGACGAAAGACCTCTTGCAGGCCCTCGGGGTGCTGGTCGTTGTAGAAAAACGCCTTGCCCATATCGTAGAACACGGGGTCGCAGGAATTGGCGATACCGGACTGCAGCGTCATCGTGCCGTGGCCGGAGTGCAGCCAGCAGTATTTTCCCCAAGATTTGCCCAAGCCGGTCCAATATCCCGTGCAGTTGGTCGTTTGGCTCGAAGTGTACGTGCCAAACTCAAGGCCAGCCAACGCCGAGAGGGGTTTGATGGTCGAGGCGGACATGTACTGGCCGCTAATGGCACGGTTGAGCAGCGGATGCGAACCCTCGTCATCGTTGAGCTCGGTCCACACGTCGTTGGAGACGCCGCCGATAAACACCGAAGGATCGAACTTGGGCTCGCTGGCCATGCCCAGAATCTCGCCGTTATTGGGGTCGAGGCACACCACGGCACCGTTGCCGGCGTCGCTGTGGCCTGTGGTCTTAGCGAGCTCAATGGCACTTGCAAGCGCCGTCTCGCAGGCTTGCTGAATCTTGAGGTCAAGCGTGAGCTTGATGTCGGAGCCGGCCTTGGCAGGCACGGCACCGGCCTGTCCGGTCACGTTGCCCGAGGCATCGACCTTCACCGTCTGCTCGCCGCGAATACCCTGCAGCAAGTTCTCGTAGTAGCTCTCGACGCCCGCCTGGCCCACGATATCACCCGACTGGTACGTAATC
>URZN01000072.1 GCA_900552345.1 uncultured Collinsella sp.
ATGGTCGAGGTCGCGGCAAGCGTGGGCGCCAATGGTCCGCAGCCCTATGCTGTTGGCAAGATCGGCACCTTCTATCGCGGTCTTATGGAGAACCAGTACGCCTATGAGCGCCTGACTGTTGAGGCTTGGATGGAGGGTTCCTACGAGAAGGCCCTGCAGGCACTCACGCTTAATCGTCTGGTCGGTGACGCAAAGAAGGCTCGCAAAGTGCTCGACAAGCTCATCGAGGCCAATAAGGATTACTGGCCGGAGCTTAAGTAGCTAGTTCCATAGCGCTTGATAACTGTTATGGGGCGTGTGGGCTGTAGAGCTGCACGCCCCGTTTCTTTAAGAGGGGTATCCCATGAACAAAGATGAGCTGCTGGCAAAGTTCCAGCGCCTGGGCAAAGTCCTCATGACGCCTGTCTTGATCCTGCCAATCGCCGGCATCCTTCAGGGCTTTGGCAATGCCTTTACCAGCCCCACCCTTACGGCGGCTGTTCCCTGGCTTGCTGCTCCGGGCTTTGCGATTTTCTTTTCGATTCTCAAGGCCGCAGCCGGCATCGTTATGAACAACATCCCGGTTATCTTCTCGATTTGTCTCGCCTATGGCTTCGCCAAGTCCGAGAAGGCTACCGCGGCGCTTTGTGGCTTTTTGGGCTATATGTGCATGAACTCCGTGATGGGCACGTTCCTTACGGCGACTGGCGTTATCGATCCCGCGAATCTTACGACGGGCCAGAGCACGATCCTCGGTATCACCACGCTCGACACTGGCGTTATCGGCGGTCTTCTGGTGGGTGCAATCGTCGCATGGTTGCATAACCGTTACTACAAGATTGAGCTGCCTGCCGTGTTCTCCATCTTCAACGGCACGCGCTTTATCCCGGCGGTGACGCTGCTCTCATGCAGCATCCTCGCATTGGTCATGTCCTTTGTATTCCCGTTTATTCAGAACGCTCTCGGCGCGCTGTCCGAGTTCATCAAGACCACGGGTGCCTTTGGTGCATTTGTCTACGGCGCCGGCGAGCGCATGCTCCTGCCTTTTGGCCTGCATCACTTTGTCTATTTGCCGTTCTTCTTCACGTCGCTCGGTGGCGTCGAGACCATCGACGGCCAGACCGTTCAGGGCGCTATCAATATCTACAACGCGATCCTGGGCTCTCCTAGCACGCCGTTTAACATCGAGGTCAGCCGTTTTGTCATGAACGGCAAGGTTATCTTCGCCATGTTCGGCCTGCCCGGCGCTGCACTCGCCTTCTACAAGACGGCACTTCCCAAGAACAAGAAGAAGACCGCAGCGCTCATGATCGCCATCGTGGTGCCTTGCATCCTCTCCGGCATTACCGAGCCGCTCGAGTACTCCTTCCTGTTTATCGCGCCCATCCTCTACGTGTTCCACGCTCTCATGGCTGGTCTTGCCTATGCGCTGACCTATATCCTGCAGTTCAACGTGGCTGGCTCTGCATCCTTTGGCGGCCCGCTCCTGTCGTTGATCTTTAACGGCATTATGGGTGCGGCCAAGGGCTCCAACTGGCAGGTTATCCTGTTCCTCGGCCCCATCTACTTCGTGGTGTACTACTTCGTCTTCAAGTTCATCATTCTTAAGAAGGGCCTTAAGACCCCCGGCCGCGAGGAAGAGTCCGACGATGAGGCCGAAAAGGCTCCCAAGACCGTGATCAGCGACCTCATTCCCGCCATCGTTGAGGCAGTGGGCGGCGACAACAACATTAAGTCTGTCGAGGCCTGCTTCACCCGTCTGCGCATCCAGCTCAATGACTGTGACAAGGTGGTTGATGACGCCGAGTTTACCGAAAAGCTCGAAGCGCGTGGCATCGTGCATGTTAACGGCGGCGTGCAGATTGTCTACGGCAACATGGCTTCTAACTACGCAACCCAGATGCGCGAGCTGCTGGGTATGGAATAAACGCCCCAAACACACGATCAAGATTAATACAGGTCGGCGTCCGATTCTTCAATCGGGCGCCGACCTGTGCTGTTTTGGGGCGAATGGGCAAGTACATGATGCGCTTGCTGCTCTCTTTTGGCACTGCCTATCGTGTATTCGGAAGCCTTGCGATGGTGAGGTGCGTTCTTTTCGGTCCTGGCGTGTTTGCGGCTAGCGCTGCGCCCGAAGTCGATTTGCACAGCTGATATACAGAGCGTTAACCGCGCTTTGTAGGCTCATGCCCTCTACCAGGGCGGTCGAGTACTCGCTGAGTGACTCCGCGCTTACGGGTAGCAAGAGCTCACGTGCCCCGTTGTTATCGAATGCCATGTTGCTCGATATCCAAATAACGTGGCAACCTCGCCGCTTGGCCTCAACGTAAAGATTGAAGATATGGCTCGTCTTCCCTGAGAACGATACAAAGACGGTTAGATCGTCGGGTTGGAGCAGACAGAGCGACGTCTCCTGTCCCTTGACGGAGCCAAATGAGAAGCACAGTCGGTTTACGCGGCTCAGCTTTTCGCAGAGTGAGCGGGCGACGAGATTGGAGAATGAGCTTCCGTATACGTAGACATTTTGCGCATCGAGAAGCCAGTCAACGGCCCGCTCGAGTCGATCCTCAGTGAGCAGGCGTTTTGTTTCAAGCAAAGAGGTCTCTACGATATCGAAATACCAGGGTATATCGATTTGCTTATGAGCCCTTGTCTCGGTTGTCTCACGCTGGAGCCAAGCGTTGAAGTCGTCAACTTGCTCTTTGAACGATCGAAAGCTCGAGCCGTTTACGCGCCTGCAGAAGCGCGAGATGGTCGCGGGCGATGTATTGCATGCGCGGGCAAGTTCTTCTATTGAGAGCTTTGGGACCTCGTCGTGATGGGAAAGGGCGTAGAGTGCGATGTGGGCGTCAAGGCTGCCGCCCTTCTCGACGTCTTCGATACAAGACCTGAGGTTCGAATAGACCTCGTACATCGACATTCAAATCACTCCAAACAATAATGCCCCGGAGCGGATATGCCATCTCCGGAGCATTGTGGTGAAGCTATGGGACGGATTTATTCCATGCCCAAGTATTCTCTCATTTCGACTTTGTAGACAGAAGCCTTATTGCCGTAAACGATCTGAACGCCGCCGCCAACGTGCACGATGGCACTGGCGCCGAGGTTTTTGGTGAAGACGCTATCGTCCTTGACTAGGGCGGTGTCTTTGAGGCTGAGCCTCAGGCGGGTGAAGCAGGCGTTGACGCCCGAGATGTTATCGGCGCCGCCCACGGCATCCACGATCTGCGGGATGAGGTCGCTTACCTGGACAGGTGCCTTGGAGTCGATGGCCGACGTGTCATCCGCTGCCTGCGTGTCATCATCCTCGCGGCCCGGGGTTTTGAGGTCAAATTTCTTGATAAAGGTGCGGAACAGCACGTAATAGATCCCGAAGTAAGCGATGCCGAGCGGAATAAGCCAGAACCAGTTGGAGCCTTTGTCGGCGTTCATGATGCCGTTGAAGATCCACGAGAGGAGCGGTCCGCCGAAGGCGGAAGGCCCGGGCACATTGAACTGTACCAGGTAGGTGAGTACATACGCGATGCCGCACAGCAGGGCGTGGACCACATAGAGTACGGGCGCTACAAAGAGGAAGGAGTACTCGAGCGGTTCGGTTATGCCCATGATGGCGGGCGGAATGACGGCGGCGATCATGAGGGAGCCGACCTTCTTTTTATTCTCGGGACGGGCACAGTGGTAGATGGCGAGCGCCGCCGCGGGCAGGCCGCACATGGCGAACAGCACCTTGCCGTTCATGACGTATTTTGAGATGTCGATGTCGTACATCATGCCGGGCGTGTTGAGCATGGCGTTGTAGATGTTGACAGCACCCTCGACGGTCTGGCCGTCAACCTGGATGCTACCGCCCAGAGAAGTGAAGAAAAACGGCAGGTAGATGAAATGATGCAGGCCGAAGGGCAGAAGCATGCGCTCGGAGAAGCCATAGATGAACGCGCCAAACACCCCGGTGGAATCGATGAGTGTCGAGGCGGCCTTTAGGCCGGTTTGCACAAACGGAAACACGAAGGCGAGCGCAACGCCCACCAGGCTCGCGAAAACGACGGTGAGGGCGGGGACGCAGCGTGTGCCGTTGAAGATGCCGAGCACCGGCGGAAGCTGCACCTTATAGAATCGGTTGTGGATCCACGCGACTACCAAGCCGATGATGATGCCGCCGAATACGCCGGTGTCGAGTGTGGTTACGCCCAGGATGGCGTTCTGACCGGTCTGCAGGTTGGCGGGATCGATGATGCCCAGCAGGATAAGCAGCTGACCCATGATCGTGTTCATGGTCATGTAGCCGATGAAGCCTGAGAGTGCGGCGGTCGCCTTCTCGGCCTTGGCGTAACCGTAGGCAATGCAGATCGCAAAGAGAACCGAGATGTTACCATTGATAACGTTGCCGGCTGCTTTGATGAGCGTGCTAAAGATCACCATCGGCTCGGTGCCCAAAAACGGGCAGAGCGAGATGAGGTTAGCATTGGAAAGGGCGGAGCCCAGACCGACCAAAATGCCGGAAACGGGCAGGAGGAGGACCGGCGCCATGAGCACCTTGCCGAGTCTCTGGAACTCGGTGTAGAGCTTGCTTTCTTTCATGATGTTCCTTCGATGCGCGGGGAGTTAGGACAGGGTCGGCCAATAATCGCCGTTCGCTTCGATCAGGTCGTCGAGGATTTGGCGCGCGACGGTAGTCGAAGGGACGGTCTTGTTGATTGCGATGGCTTCGAGCGCCTTCTGGTAGGAATGCTCGTAATATGCGTCGACGGCGAGCTTTTCGCTGGCATTCTGCTCTTCGATAAGCCCCTTGTAAAAGGTGGGGATAGCAGGCTGGCTGATGGGTTCGGGGCCCCAAGAGCGCAGGTAGGCGGGAACCTCGACCATGGCGTCGTCGGGCAGATTGGGGATGGCGCCGTTATTCTCGACGATTACGAGATAACGTTCGCACTTGTTGTAGGCGATAGAGGCGGCTGCGTCGACGATAAAGTCGCCAAAGACCGTGAAGCTCTGTACGGGGCTCTTGTAATTGGCGGGATCTGCCAGGTACTTGTCGTGCTCGGCAAACATCTCCTTCTCGCGTCCGTTGATGACGTTGTCGGCGCGCGTCCAGTTGGGGTCCATGTCATCTGCCATGTCTTTGGAGTACAGGTAGTACTGCAGGTAGCTGTTGGGCAGATACTCGGGATAGTCCTTCACAATCTTGACGTATTGACCCCAGGTGTGCATCCAGTCCTTGTCCTTGTGATGCTTGTCGCTCACGGCCATGCCGTGCTCGAGAATCATCTGACGAAGCTCCGGCAGACGATCGCGCCCCTGCTTGTCGTAGATTTTGGTAAACCAGCCAAAGTGATTGAGTCCAAAATACATGGGGTCGATATCGCGCCAGCTGGGAAGTCCGAGCATCTTAGAGTACGAGAGCAAGATAGCCGTGGGCATATCGCAGATGTTAAGGATATGGTCGTTGCCAAACTCGCGACGCGTGGCCTCGGCGACAACTGCGGCGGGGTTGGAATAGTTGAGGATCCAGGCGTCTGGACTGTATTTCTTGGCGTAGCGTACGAGGTCGAAGACGCCGGGGATAGACCTGATGCCATAGGAGATCGAACCGCCGGCGCCGCAGGTTTCCTGTCCCACGCAACCGTACTTGAGAGGGATGCGCTCGTCCTGGCGACGCATCTGAAGGCCACCCTGGCGGATTTGCGCGAAGACGAAGTCGACATCGGTGAATGCCTTTTCGGGATCGGTCGTCACGACAACTTCGATGTCAGGAGCTTCCTGCTCGATGAACTGCTTCATGATGTCGTAGACGAGATGCATGCGCTTTTCGTCGATGTCGTACAGGGCGAGTTTGCGCAGCGGTAATTCGTTTTTCTTCTGCAATAGGCTCTGGATGATGCCAGGGGTGTGGGTGCTGCCGGCCCCGGCGATTACAACTGCCTTCTTGTCCATGTGGTAAACCCCTTTCGTGTGGATTGACCATTTCAGACTACGAAAGCTCTACCCGCGATTCTATCGATTTTCAGATTGCGAAAAACGATAGCGATAATCTTAACAGGATGCGTTTTGCGTGGTTAAATAGCGCCGGGAAAGATACTGACTTGGGCGGCAGGCGACGTGTTGCATGGCTGCGGGAGCGAACGCCAGGCGGTCAAAAGATGGCGGGCGGTGCTGCGGCTTTTGGCTGCAATTGCGCTACCCGCGGCGACGCTCCCAGCGAGCCAACTTAATCGTCACCAGCGTGAGCGCCCAGGCCACAAGCGAGAACGCGGCGCCCACTGCACCCACGTACGCAATGCCAACGCCGCTTACCACGGCGCCGCCTACCGCGGTGCCAAACGAAATGCCGACGTTAAACGCCATGGGCTCAACCGAACTCGCGAGTACCATCGACTTGG
>URZN01000073.1 GCA_900552345.1 uncultured Collinsella sp.
CAGCAGCTGCAGGATCTGCTTGCCGGTTTTATAGTCGAGCGCGCCCGTGGGCTCGTCGCACAGGAGCAGCTTGGGGTTCTTTGCCAGTGCGCGGGCGATGGACACGCGCTGCTGTTCGCCGCCCGAAAGCTGCGCGGGGAAGTTGGCGAGGCGCTCGCCCAGGCCAACCTGGCGAAGCGTCTGTTCAGCATCGAGCGAATCGGGGCAGATCTGAGCTGCGAGCTCAACGTTTTCGAGGGCCGTCAGGTTGGGAACCAGATTGTAGAACTGGAAGACAAAACCGACGTCTGCGCGGCGGTATTCCACGAGCTGCGCCTCGTTGGCGGAGCTCACGTCGCGCCCGTCCACCGTCACGGTGCCGGAGGTTACCGTATCCATGCCGCCCAGGATGTTGAGCGCCGTGGTCTTGCCGGCACCCGAGGCGCCCAGGATAATGGCGAGCTCACCGCGCTCAACGGTAAAGGTCGCGCCGTCGAGCGCGTGAATGCGGGCATCGCCCTCGCCGTACGCCTTGATGACGTCTTTGAATTCGATATAAGCCATCGATTAATTCCCATCTGGTCGGATAACTCCTTAGTATTACCCATTTCGCACCGACCAAAAAGGGACAGGTTTATTTTGGTAGGTTTTATATGGGGAAACGGGGAGCGCAGGCAAGCGCCGGGAAGGCAGAGAAATCATCGACGGGGTCAGGCGGACCGCCAAACACAACGCACGCATCTCTATCTGTCAGCAAAATCATTCGAACAGCTGTTCGTTTCTATGATATGATTCCGTTATCTAAGCAGGCCAATACGCAGAAAGGCGGCCAACATGGCGTTCGACTTTAAGAAGGAATGCAAGGAGCTCTACAAACCTGCAAGCAAGCCGAGCATCGTAACTGTCCCGCCTATGAGCTACGTTGCCGTTCGCGGAAAGGGCGACCCAAATACCGAAGGTGGCGAGTATCAAAACGCCCTGCCGCTGCTTTACGGCATCGCCTATACCGTCAAGATGCGAAGAAAGGCTCAAGGAGTATCAAGGGCTATTTCGACTTTGTGGTACCGCCGCTCGAGGGTTTCTGGTGGCAAGACTCCCCGAGCGGCGACATCGATTATGTACGCAAGGACGATTTCAACTTTATCTCGTGCATTCGCCTGCCCGATTTCGTCACCCGAGATGACTTTGACTGGGCAGTCGCGGAAGCCACGACCAAAAAGAAACTTGACTTTTCTGCCGTCGAGCTGCTTAAAGTTGACGAGGGCCTCTGCGTTCAATGCATGCACACCGGGCCCTACGACAACGAACCGGCGACCGTAGGCGCTATGAATGAATACACGACCGAGCAGGGCTATGTCCCCGACTTCTCAGACACCCGTTTCCATCACGAAATCTATCTCTCCGATCCACGCAAATGTGCACCGGAGAAACTTAAGACTGTGGTTCGTCATCCTATCAAGCGCGCTGAATAGCGTGGAGCGTCATCTCACGCGCTAGGTTTTAAGCCGGCCAACCAGCCGCCTCCTAGGCCGTCCGGTAATTATCTTGACGCGGCCCGTCGCATCTTATAAGTTTGTTTTGCTAAAGCTGGAAAGCCTCTCAACGATGCGCAACTCCAGCTCTTTTTCTATCAAGAGGCTTAAATGAAATACCGGAAGTCGCGGATATCCATCAACGAATAAATAGCACTATTGACAGAATACAGGGGTCTTAAGTGCTCTGATCAAAGCGAACTCGAGCGAGCTTTGGTCGAAGTCGGCCACTACAGACTGTCGGCCTACTGGTTTCCCTACAAAACCAAATGCAAGTCCGGGATTACCATCTTTCGCGAAGGCACAACATTCGAAACCATCATCTACACGTATGAATTTGACCGAGCCCTCCGGCAGTTAATGTTTGATGCGGTCGGCAGAATTGAGATCTACCTCAAAAGCAGAATTGCCTATCTTGCCTCTGAGGAACGCGGGCCTTTCTGTTACCCAGATGTCGCCATAACGAGGCTCAACTCGGCATGCCCGTCGAGCTCTGCGCCGCACTGGGCTACGCAGCCGTCTTTGGCAGCGCCACCAATACGCTGCTCGCACCCATCCTGATTGGCTGCGAAGTCTTCGGTTTCGGTAATCTGCCGGCATTCTTCATCGTCTGCGTCGCGGCTTACCTGTTCAACATGGATAAGTCGATCTATGCCCTGCAGAAGCGGGCGTAGAAAGATGTCCAAGCAAGTGGTCTCAACCGGAAACGGCATTCCACTCTAAGGCTGTATTCCGGGACACGGTTTCCGTTTGGGACGCCATTCGGAAAGCGCATCCCGTTCTTTCACGGCGTCTTGGCTATGCAAAGTGCTCGAACGTTATTCCTCGTACGCGCCCTCGAGCCGAAGCAGCCACTCCTTGCGGTCAAGCCCGCCGGCATATCCGTTAAGCGAGCCGTCGGCGGCAACCACGCGATGGCACGGCACAATGATCGAAATAGGATTCCGCGCGACCGCGGCCCCCACGGCACGGGGAGACACAACAGGTGCTTCGTTTCCCGGTACACGATGTCGAGCCGCAACACGCTGGGCGATCTCACCATACGTAGCGACCTCGCCACGCGGGATAGAAAGCAGCTCAAACCAAACCTCACGCTGAAACGCCGTGCCAATCATATGCAACGGCGGCGTAAACCGAGGCTCCTGCCCCGCAAAATAAGCATTCAGCCAAGCCCAAGAACGCTCAAGCACCGAAGAAGCCGCGCCATTTGCTGGACTTACCGAAGACATCCCACCGGTACCAGAAACCGCATCGGCACCTACGACATACTCCGCATCCTCTTTGAGCAGCGTAGAGCCAAAGTGCTCCTGACCCTCAAACCAAAGCCCCGTCAAACCGCGGCCATCAGCGGCAAGCAAGATTTCGCCCAAAGGCGAAGCAAACGTCGTCGTGACCACCAGCGGCTCCTTTCAAAACTCCGCAACATAATACCGCGAATTGTGCAGACAACCCCGCAGATACGTCTGGGCGGGCTCGCAATTGCTTAAGCGAGGCTGTTTTCCCCAATCAAGCGAAGAAGACGCGGGGCTTCGAAGCCAGAGCGGTACCTCTATCAGCTGAGCTCTAATACTTTCCCGAGAAGTGAACGAGTAAAAACGAAGCCCCGGAGCATCCACACCTTTAGACCGCAAAACCGCAGGATTCGCGCAGAAAAACCGCAGGAAATAGCGGTCAAAAAATGCCAATGCTTCAGGGGTCCAAATAAGGTCGTTCACTTCTCGGCAAAGTATTAGACCCCGATTCGCACCAACCCCAAAGTCACCTCAGGCAGCAGGCGCGAAGCGCCGCAGCTGCCGTCACACCCCGCAGTCACCCCAGGCAGCAGGCGCGAACGCGCCGCAGCTGCCGGACACGCCCCACAGTCCCCCAAGGCGGCAGGCGCAAGCGCCGAGGCCGCCGCCGGGACCAGGGCCCACAACAGCCACGTGCTCCCATCAGCCCAGCGGCCCCAACCAACAACGGCCCCATCGCAGGCCGCTCGCAGCAGCGTCACCGCAGGCGGGGGCCGGGCTTAGTTTTCAGAACACTCCGCAGACCAGTGTGGCGCCTTGTCCGCGGCTCCGAAGGAGCAGGACAAGGCGCCACACATGGTCGAGGACGTTCTGAAAACTAAGCCCGGCCCCCGCCGGACAGGTCACACTACTCGCAGAGCAGCTTAGCGATCTGGACGGCGTTGGTTGCCGCGCCCTTACGGATTTGGTCGCCGCAGCACCAGAAGGTGATGCCGCGCGCAGCCTCGGGGTTCGAGATGTCGCGGCGCACGCGGCCGACCCAAATCAGGTCCTGGTCGGAGGTGTCCATCGGCATGGGGAAGCGGTCGTGTGCATCCTCGGCAGCCATATCGTCAACCAGCTTGACGCCGGGAGCAGCAGCCAGCGCAGAACGGGCCTCTTCCACCGTAATATCGCGCTCAAACTCGAGCGTAATGCTCTCGGAGTGCGAACGCAGCACGGGCACGCGCACGCAGGTGCAGTTCACGCGCAGCTCGGGCAGATGCATAATCTTGCGGCCCTCGTTTTGCAGCTTCATTTCCTCGGAGGTAAAGCCTTCCTCCTTGACACCGCCGATCTGCGGAATCAGGTTGCTCGCCAGCTGAGCGGCAAAAGCGCGCGGCTCGGGAATCTCCTCGCCACGGCCCAAGGCTGCCAGCTGAGCCTCGAGCTCGGCCATACCGGGGGCACCGGCGCCCGAAGCTGCCTGATACGTGGACACGACCATACGCTTTACGCCGGCAAGCTGGTGCAGCGGCCAGGTGGGAACCAGGCCGATGATGGTCGCGCAGTTGGGGTTGGCAATCAGGCCGTGGTGCCACTTAATGTCATCGGCGTTGATCTCGGGCACGACCAGCGGCACCTCGGGATCCATACGGAAGGCATGGCTGTTGTCGACCACGACGGCGCCGCGCTTGACGGCCTCGGGCAGCAGTTCCTTCGCGATATCGTCGCCGGCGGCTCCGAGCACAATGTCGCAGCCCTCAAAGGCCTCGGGGCAAGCTTCCTCAATCACAATCTGCTCGCCGCGGAACTCAACGGTCTTGCCCGCAGAGCGTGCACTTGCCAACAGCTTGAGCTTGCCGACCGGGAACTCCTGCTCGTTGAGGCACTCGAGCATCTGGGTGCCCACGGCTCCCGTCGCGCCCAAAATAGCAACCGTGTACTGTTTCATGCTTCCCCCTTTAAAGGTTTTGGCTTTTGCCCGCACGCCGAGCAGGCCGGATATTCTTGCCCAGTTTATACAAGAACGGGGCGGGCACGAAACCCGCCCCGTCGAAACGAAACCGAAACGAAACGCCCCGCCGTAGATTTATGAGACATGTCCCAAAAAATCACCGGGATGGCAGCTACTTGCGGAGCGCGGCCAGGGCGGGATCGACCGGTGCGGAGGCCTCCAGGTCGGAGACCTTCACAATGCCGTTTTCGTCGGAGAAGGCACGGTAAATGGTCCGAATCGCAAGGTCGAAGTCCTTCTCCTCGACACCGATAATGATATTGATCTCGTCACAGCTCTGCGAAATCATGCGCACGCTCACGCCGGCCTGGCCAAGCATGCCAAACAGGTGGCCAGAGATGCCGGCACGACCGCGCAGGTTACGACCGACGGTCGCGATAAGCGCCAGGCCCTCGACAACCTCGATCTCGAGCGGCTCGACCTCCTGCTGAATGTCGCCCACGAGCGAGTACAGCGAATCGTGAACGTCCTGCTCCTGCACCACGGCGCCAAAGCGGTCGACACCGGTGGGCATATGCTCGACGGAAACGTCATAACGCTCGAAGACCGAAAGCGCACGGCGCATAAAGCCGACACGGGGCTTGGTGCGGTCGCGGGCGACGTTGATGGCGACAAAACCGCGCTTGCCGGTCACGCCGGTAATGATGGGCTCTGCCTCGCCCTCGTCAGCCGTCTCGCTAATGATGGTGCCGGGGTCCTGCGGCGCATTGGTGTTCTTGATGACCAGCGGAATACCCGCCTCGCGCACGGGGAACACGGCCTCCTCGTGCAGGACGCTCGCACCCATGTACGAAAGCTCGCGCAGCTCCTCGTAGGTAACGCGCGCAATGGGCTGAGCCTCGGGAACAATACGCGGATCGGCAGAATAGAAGCCCGAGACGTCGGTCCAGTTCTCGTACAGGTCGGCACCCAGGCACTTAGCCAAAATCGAGCCGGAAATATCGCCGCCGCCACGGTCGAGCAGCTTGATCTGGCCCTCACGCGTCGCGCCGTAGAAACCAGGCATAACAAAGCCGCCCTGCTGACCGTACTCCTGCACCAGCTCGGAGGTGCGATTCATGCTGAGCGTACCGTCGTGATGGAACGCCACAACCGTCGCGGCGTCCAAGAACGGCAGGCCCAGGTACTCCGCCATCAGGCGAGCGGTGAAGTACTCGCCACGGCTCACGAGCTCCTCGGTAGAGTAGCCGCCCGAGCGGGCGCGCTCGGCAAAGGCCGCGAACTCCTCGCGGATGGGATAGGTGAGCTCCAACTCGTCAGCGATATCAAAATAGCGCTGGCCGATGTCCTCGAGTAGTTCCTCGCACGACACGTGATACTTAACGTGCGCGTTAACCAGGTAGAGCAGGTCGGTTACCTTAGTGTCGCCCTTAAAGCGGCGGCCGCAGGCGGAAACCACCACAAAACGGCGGGCAGGGTCGGCATCGACGATGGCCTTGATCTTCTTGAAGTGTTCGGCGTCGGCGACCGACGAGCCGCCAAACTTGGCAATCTTAATCATGGGCTTGAGGTTACCTTTCTAAAAGCCTCTGCAAACCTGTTTTGCGCGCTCTGATACCATGGTTTCACCGATTGGGTCCAAGGCATCCGAGGAGCAGTGTTA
>URZN01000074.1 GCA_900552345.1 uncultured Collinsella sp.
ACGAGATAGGCTCCGGTCTCGTGGGCTCGGAGATGTGTATAAGAGACAGCTGCGCGACGGTGTCGATTCCATCGTTGCCGCCAACGAGCTCGATATGTCCGCCGCGCGCGATGCGGGCACCTCGACGGGGCTCCTCGATCGCCTGTTGCTGACGCCCGAGCGCGTTGAGGGCATGGCCGCCGGCCTGGAGAAGCTCGCCGAGCTGCCCGATCCTGTCGGCCGCGTGCTCGACCACCGCGTGCTTGCAAGCGGCGTGGACCTCACCCGTGTGAGCGTGCCGCTGGGTCTGGTCGCCATGGTCTATGAGGCGCGCCCCAACGTGACGGCCGATGCCGCGGGTATCTGCATCCGCACCGGCAACGCCTGCATTCTGCGCGGCGGTTCGCTGGCCTATCACTCGTGCGCCATGATTTCCGAGTTGCTGGCCGATGCGCTCGAGGCCCAGGGTTTCCCGCGCGAGGCTATCTCGATGATCGAGTCCACCGACCGCGAGGCCACCGGCGAGCTCATGAAGCTCCGCGGCATCGTCGACGTGCTTATTCCGCGTGGCGGTGCGGGCCTGATTCAGCGCTGCGTGCGCGAGTCGCTTGTACCGGTGATCGAGACGGGCACGGGTAACTGCCATATCTACGTGCATGAATCCGCCGACTTTGACAAGGCGCTCAACATTATCGTCAATGCCAAGACCCAGCGCGTGGGCGTGTGCAATGCCGCCGAGTCGCTGCTGGTCGACCGTGCCGTGGCCGACGCGTTTTTGCCCGCAGTCGTTGCCGTGCTGCACGACCACGGCGTGCTGATTCACGGCGACGAGGCCACGTGCGCCGCATGCGCCGACGCTGGGCTTGTCGAGGGCGACGACTATGTTGCCGCGACTGAGGAGGACTGGGGCCGTGAGTACCTGGCGCTCGAGATGAGCGTGAAGGTCGTGGCGAACGAGGACGAGGCCATCGCACACATCAACCGCTACGGCACCATGCACTCCGAGGCCATCGTTGCCGAGGACGAGGATGCCTGCGAGCGCTTCCTGGATGCGGTCGATGCCTCGGCAGTTTACGCCAACGCCAGCACGCGCTTCACTGACGGCGGCGAGTTTGGGCTGGGTGCCGAGATCGGCATCTCGACCCAAAAGCTCCATGCCCGCGGCCCCTTTGCCGCCGAGGCCCTCACCACCTACAAATACAAGCTCCGCGGCACCGGCCAGGTCCGCCCCTAAACGCCCGCGCAAAAAATCACCGCAAAGGGGCCAAGCCCCTTTGCGGTGATTTTGGTGCTAGGCCTGAAAGGTGTCGCGGTCGGGGGCGAAGGACTGCATGGCTGCGATGGTGCGGTCGAAGAGCTCGGGAAGCTCCCAGCCCAGCATCTCGGCGCCCTGCGAAATTACGTCGCGCGAGCAGCCGGCGGCAAAGCGCTTGTCCTTGAATTTCTTTTTGAGCGACTTGGTCGTAAAGTCCATGACGCTCTTGCTCGGGCGCATGATGACGGCGGCGCCAATCAGGCCGGTGAGCTCATCGCAGGCAAACAGGATCTTTTCCATCTGCAGCTCGGGCTTGGGCAGCGAAGAGTTGAAGTCGGACGTGTGTGTCTGGATGGCACGGATAAGCTCGGGAGACGCACCTTCGCCCTCAAGAATCTCGGCGGCATAGATGGTGTGATTCATGGGGTCGTCCTCATGCTCCTCCCAATCCAGGTCGTGCAGCAGACCGACGATGCCCCAAAACTCCTCGTTCTCGGGGTCGAACTCGCGCGCAAAGTAGCGCATAGTGCCCTTGACCGTCTCGCCATGGGTGATGTGGAACGGGTCCTTGTTGTGCTCGTTGAGCAGTTCGAACGCGCGGTCGCGGGTGATTCCGGCGGTAAGCGGCTCTGCCATAAGGGACTCCTTGTGCTCGTGGGTATCGATAAGAATGAATACTACTAGAACAAGAAAACCACCACAAAGGTGCCTGTCCCCTTTGTGGTGGTTTTTGGTGCGGATGGGTTAGTTGAGGGCGGCTTGGGCTAGGCGGGCTTCGGCGGCCTCCTCGGTGACGCCCAAGGCCACGGCGAACTCCTCGATGGAGCGGCGCTTGGCTTCCTTGAGTACGCGCATGTAGTAGGAGCTGGGTTTTTTGTCTGCTTCCTCGGCCTGGCGAATACGGTGCATCATGGTTTTTGCCACGCGGACCGTCTCGGGCGCACCCAGCTTAAGCTGCTGCTTAAAGTGCGTCTCCTCGAGCGAGCTGTTGCGCTCGGTAAAGGTGTCGCACTCCAACTCGTTGTAGTGGCTCAGCAGGTGCTCGGCATCTTGCTGGGAGATGGCGGCATGCAGACGGTCGGCCTGCGCCACGGGGTACATGAGGATCGTCTGCGCATGTCCCTGCTTGGTCTCGAGCAACAACATGGGCTGCGGCGTGTCGTCCCTAAAACCGACGACGGTGCAGACTCCCTGACCCGGATGAATGACGTGTTGACCGATTGAGAACATGCTACCTCCAACTTATACGAATTTACGTATGTCTAGAATAACACGCTGACGTGTGCAAACCTTCACTTTATGCAGGAAAAGCACACAACTCTGATAGGTAAGAGTATTCGATAAATAAAACGGCTTATTCATGCGTTTATGCATTTCCAGAACGTGTATAAATTGCAGGCAAACCGCCAACTTTGTACCACCGCGCAAGAGCGGTAGTCATTTTTGTGCATATGCAATTTCGATTGGCTTTACCCTGCGACAGTGTGCGTCGCTTGTGATAGAGTGCTACAAACTCTGGCTTTTGCCCTACGAGTGACCAAGAGCTCGGGGGCTTTAACACAAGGAGGATCTATGCCCGAGAAGATTGAAGAGCTGGTACGCGCTGCGCTTGCTGCGGCCCAGGAGGCCGGCGACCTTTCCGCATTTGAACTTGACGATTGCGCCATCGAGCGACCGGCTGACACTTCTCATGGCGAGTGGACCTCCACCATGGCCCTGAAGTCCGCCAAGCTGGCTCACTGCGCTCCGCGCAAGATCGCCGAGGCCGTCGTTGCCCATATGCCCGAGGACCCCGCGATCGAGAAGGTCGAGATCGCAGGTCCTGGCTTCATCAACTTCTACCTCTCCGTCGCCGTCAAGAACGCCATCTTCGGCGAGGCCCGCGAGAAGGGCATGGACTTCGCTAAGTCCAACGTCGGCGGCGGCCTGAAGACCCAGGTCGAGTTCGTTTCCGCCAACCCCGTCGGCCCCATGCATATCGGCCACGGCCGCTGGGCCGCGCTGGGCGACTCCCTCTGCCGTGTTATGGACCACGCCGGTTACGACATCCAGCGTGAGTTCTACATCAATGACCACGGCTCTCAGATGAACACCTTCGGCAACTCCATCAGCACGCGCTATATGCAGCTCGCCGACATCATCGCCAAGCAGGGCGTGGACATCGATGAGGCTCACAAGATTCTGATCGCCGACCGCGATGCCTTTGTTGCCGATGAGAACGACGAGCACCCCGAGACCCATCCGTATCAGGATAACTTTGCCGAGACTCTGGGCAAGGACTCCTACGGCGGCGACTACATCATCGACGAGGCCGCCGAGTTCTGGCGCACCGACGGCGACAAGTGGGTCGAGGTCGATCCGCAGGAGCGCATGGAGAGCTTCCGTGAGCGCGGTTACGTGAAGATGGTCGACAACATGCGCGACCTCTGCCACGCCGTCAACTGCGACTTCGATCGTTGGTTCTCCGAGCGCTCGCTGTATGTGAAGGACACCGAGGGCGAGGCCGCCGGCACCTCCGCCGTCGATCGCGCTTTCGAGAAGCTCGACAAGATGGGCTACCTCTACACCAAGGACGGCGCCCTGTGGTTCCGCTCCACTGATCTGGGCGACGACAAGGACCGCGTCCTGATCAAGTCCGACGGCGAGTACACCTACTTCGCCTCCGATGTTGCCTATCACTGGGACAAGTTCCAGCGCGTCGACCACGTCATCGACATCTGGGGCGCCGACCACCACGGCTACATCGAGCGCGTCCGCTGCGTCTGCGACGCTCTTGGCTATCCCGGCAAGTTCGAGGTTCTGCTGGGCCAGCTCGTCAACCTGCTGCGCAACGGCAAGCCCGTCCGTATGTCCAAGCGCAAGGGCACCATGGTGACCCTGCAGGAGCTCGTCGACGAGGTCGGCTCCGACGCCGCCCGCTACACGCTCATCTCCAAGAGCTCCAACCAGATGGTCGACTTCGACATCGAGGCCGTCAAGAAGCGCGACAACTCCAACCCGGTGTACTACGTGCAGTACGCTCACGCCCGCGTGTGCTCCATCCTGCGTCGCGCCGCTGACGTTACGCCCGAGCAGGCTGACGAGATGGGCATGAAGGCCGTCGCCGCCAAGGCTATCGGTGAGAACGTCGATTACTCGCTGCTGACCGACCCGACCGAGCTCGCCCTTTCGCGTAAGCTCAACGAGCTCACCGACCTCATCGCCAGCTGCGCTCGTGACCGCGCTCCGTTCCGTCTGACGCACTTTGCCGAGGAGCTCGCCGGCGACTTCCACAGCTTCTATGCTGCCTGCCAGGTGCTGCCGAGCGAGGGCCGTCCCGTCGACCCCGAGCTTTCGCGCGCCCGTCTGGCCGCTTGCGACGCCGTCCGCGTGACGCTCGCCCTGGTGCTCACCCTCGTTGGCGTTTCCGCACCCGAGCAGATGTAATCTACGGGTCGTTTGACCGTGTAGGTTCGGCTTCGCTGGGCCCTATAAGCCCGATCTCCATGCGGAGGTCGGGCTTTTTGCGTTTGGCGGGGCTTTTTGGCGTGTTGGAAAATGCTACAAAAACGCAACTATACCGGTTTACGGGGCTGAATCGCTGCCTGGCGACCATAGCAACAGCAGCGAAAATAAAACCGCGGGTAGACGGCTTGCTGAATATTAAAAATGCAGGGTATGGTTGGCTTACGCCGTTCTTGCACCGTAATCCGCCATCGTTTTGAAAACGACCCCTTGGGGACGGGGGAATACGGATCATTTTTGTCCCGGGTGTAAGCGGCGCGAAACCGTTCGCCACGAATCGGGCTTATCTACTACGTTTAGTCGCATACCCCGAACCATGCCGAAAAGTACGATATTAAAACCGCAGGTAGCGGGCTTGCGATTTTAGGAAGATCGAGGGGATGGTCTGGGGTCGCGGGTCAAACGTAGTGGATAGGCGCGATTCGTGGCGAGCCGATCCTGGGACCGACGATCCTGCTCTTGTGCCTTGTGGTCACCACGATCTATGGGGCTCGGCTGGCCTCTCCATATAAGTTGCAGTGGAATAGTTCCTGTTTGGGGCGGCTGCCGGGTTTTTCAGGAACTCTTTCACCGCAACTTATGAGAGGCGGACATCGTCGCCCGTGACTTTGTAAAGAGTGTCCCTTTTGGCTAGTCGTTTAAGAACGTCCCCGATGACTAAGTTGCAGGTGGTGGCGGTTGTGCTACACTAACGCTGCGTATATGACGCAATCATCTCGATACAGATCAATGATGTCCGTCGTTTTTGTACGGAGCTAGACTGTTTAGCCGCCCTGAAGGTATATGCAGGGAGCATGTGATCACAGGGCTTGAAAAGAAAGTTGAGCAAACACTGTGTCTGATCAACAGCAAGAAAACGAAATAACGACGGCGCAAACCGCTCCCGCTGCACCGGTTGCGTCGGACCAGGTCGCGATGCCCGCGCCGGTGCAGACCTCGATTCCTGAGGCCCCCAAGGCCGCTTCGACGCCTGCGCCCGCATCGGCTGAGAAGGTCGCGCCTGCTGCTGGCGAGGGAGTTGCCCCTGCCGCCGAAGAGGATGCCGCACCCGTAAAGCCCAAGCGCACGCGCCGTGCGCCTAAGCCCGCCGCTGACGACGAGGATGCTGCTAAGCCCAAGCGCCGTACCACGCGCGCGACGCGAACCAAGCGCACCGTTGCCGATCCCTCCGCGCCCATTTCCGATGAGGTCGCGCAGGCCCGTGCGCTGGCGCAGATTAGCGAGGCTCAGGTTGTGCGCGCCCGTCGCCGTGCTGCCGAGCGCGAGGCCGCGGCACTGACCGAGCTTGCAGCGCCGGCCGTCTCCGAGGCGCCTGTTGCCGCTGAGGCCCCTGTCGCGGGACAGCCGACCGAGAAGCCAGCTCCGCGCACGCGTCGTCGTGCGGCCAAGTCTCAGCAGGATGCTGAGCAGGTGGCCCAAGAGTCCGGTGAAGCTCTGGCTCGTTCCGCGGTAGGGGAGGGTGCGCAGCCCTCTGAGTCTGCAACACCTGCCGAGGCCAACGAGGTTCCCGTTGTCGATCCCGCTCTCCGCCCGCACCGTCGCGGCCGCAAGCCCAAGGCTTTCGTCGAGGCCGAGAAAGCTGCC
>URZN01000075.1 GCA_900552345.1 uncultured Collinsella sp.
CCCTATCTCGCCGGACTTTGTTGGCAAGAACGTTCCCTCGTCGCACGAGGAGAACGTGCACCTATATATGAAGGAAGTCGACGGCCGTACCGCCGTCGAGATCAACGACGTCGCGCCGGGTTCCCACGTGGGCTCCGCGCCGCTGGGAGGTGAGTAGTACCGTGGCGTTCAACCATAAGCACCTGATCGACATTACCGAGTACTCCGAAGAGGACATCAAGCTCATCCTCGAGACCGCCAAGGCGTTCTCCGAGGTCAACGAGCGTGCGATCAAGAAGGTCCCCACGCTCAAGGGTAAGACCATCGTCAATATGTTCAACGAGCCCTCGACGCGTACCCGCAGCTCTTTCGAACTCGCCGAGAAGCGTCTTTCGGCCGACAGCCTCAACTTTGGTGGCTCCTCGACCTCCACGGTCAAAGGCGAGAGCCTCGTTGACACCGTCGAGACCCTCAACGCCTATAAGATCGACTGCATCGTCGTGCGCGATAAGCACGCCGGCGCCCCCTACATCGTCACGCAGAACTCGCCCGCAAGCGTCATCTGCGCCGGTGATGGCAAGCACAACCATCCCACGCAAGCCCTGCTCGACCTGTACACCATCTGGGAGCACAAGGGTGACTTCCACGGTCTGAAGGTCGCCGTCGTCGGCGATATCGCGCACTCCCGCGTTTGCGGCTCGCTGATCCCCGCCCTTAAGATCATGGGCTGCGAGACCTACGCCGTCGCCCCCGGCACGCTGCTGCCGCCGGCGCCCGAGGTCCTGGGCTGCGACCACGTGACGAGCGACCTCGATTCCGTCCTGCCCGAGCTGGACGTCGTCTACATGCTGCGCGTGCAGCAGGAGCGCCTCGAAGGTGCCCCGTTCCCGACCATTCGCGAGTACCACAAGCTCTTCGGCCTGACCAAGGACCGCGAGAAGCTCATGAAGCCCGATGCGATCATCTGCCACCCGGGCCCCATCAACCGCGGCGTCGAGTTCGACTCTTATATGGCCGACCACCCGCAACGCTCCGTCATCCTGGAGCAGGTCTACGCCGGTATCTGCGTGCGTATGGCTATCCTGTATCTGCTGCTTGGAGGTGCCGATAATGGCCTTGCTTCTTAAGAATGCCCACGTCGTCGACCCGTCCGTCGAGCTTGACGGTGTCGTTGACGTCCTGATTGACGGCGACAAGATCGCCGAGGTCGGCGAGAATCTCGCCGTCGAGGGAGCCGAGGTCCGCGACCTTTCCGGCAAGTACCTCGTCCCCGGCCTGGTTGATATGCACGTTCACCTTCGCGAGCCCGGCTATGAGGTCAAAGAGGACATCGAGAGCGGCACCCGCGCAGCTGCCAAGGGCGGCTTCACCGGCGTGTGCGCCATGCCCAACACCGATCCCGTCACCGATAACGGCACCGTCGTGGAGTTCGTCAAGTCCCGCGCTGCCGAGGTCGGTCACTGCCGCGTCTATCCGTCGGGCGCCATGACCCGCGGCCTTAAGGGCGAGGCCATGTCCGAGATGGGCGATATGGTCGCCCACGGCGCCGTCGCCTTTACCGACGACGGTCGCGGCGTGCAGGGCGCGGGCATGCTCCGTCGCTGCATGGACTACGGCAAGATGTTCGGCAAGGTCTTTATGAGCCACTGCCAGGACGAGGACCTGGTCGGCCACGGCCAGATCAACGAGGGCAAGGTCTCGACCCGTCTGGCTCTCGAGGGCTGGCCGGCTGCCGGCGAGGAGCTCCAGATCGCCCGCGACATCGAGATCGCCACGCTGACCGGTGCCAAGCTGCACATCCAGCACATCTCCACCGCCCATGGCCTGGAGATCGTGCGTGCCGGTAAGGCCGCTGGCGTTCAGGTTACCTGCGAGGCCACCCCGCACCACATGTTCCTGACCGAGAACGACCTGGACGAGACCTACAACACCTCGCTCAAGGTCAATCCGCCGCTTCGCACCGACGAGGATGCCGAGGCCATCCGTCAGGGTGTCATCGACGGCACCGTCGACGTTATCGTCACTGATCATGCTCCCCACACCCCGTGGGAGAAGGCCCGAGAGTTCGAGCTTGCGCCCTTTGGCATGATCGGCCTCGAGACCTCGCTGTCGCTTGTGCTCACCGAGCTGGTCAACACGGGCAAGATGAGCATGGCCCGCATGGTCGAGCTCATGGCCATCAAGCCGCGTGAGATCCTGGGCCTTGATCAGGTTCAGGTCAAGACGGGCTCCGTTGCCGACCTGACCGTGTTCGACCCCGCCGCAACCTGGACGGTCGGCGAGGACGGCTACGAGTCGCGTGCTGAGAACTCCGGTTTCGCCGGCCGCACGCTCACCGGTCGTGCCACCGATGTGTTTGTCGGCGGTAAGCAGACGCTCGCCGACGGCTGCATCTGCTAGCATAGCCTTATCGCTTTTGTGCGCGGTGCCCTTGCGGTGCCGCGCTTTCTGTTCGTTTTGACCATGCATCCGCATGGGGGATTGGAGCGTCTATGCCCACACCTTCCACTGCACGCATGCACGACTTCGAGGTCGTATCGAACCAGGAGATCGCCGACGGCATCTTCTCGCTCGTCATCTCGGCCCCCAAGCTTGCAAGTGCGCTCAAGCCCGGTCAGTTTGTGAACATTGCCGTACCCGGCGATGCGTCCTCGCTGCTTCGCGTGCCCCTGAGCTTCTATCGCGCCGACGCCCAGGCCGGTACCGTCGAGCTGTGGTACGCCGTCGTGGGCGACGACACCCGTCGTCTGTCGCAGATGGCCCCCGGTTCCACCTCTAACCTGCTGGGCCCCGGTGGCCGTGGCTGGATGGTACCCGAGGGCACCAGGAAGGCCCTGCTCGTCGCCGGTGGCATCGGCGTTCCTCCTGTGCTGTGCCTGGCCGGTATGCTTGCCGAGCAGGGTGTTGACGTGGATGTGTGCCTGGGCTTTGGCACCGCTTCCAAGGCCGTGGGTGTCGATGAGTTCCGCGCGCTGGGCGCCACGGTTAACGTGTGCACCGATGATGGCACGCTGGGCACGCACGGTTTTTGCACCGACCCGGCAGCCGAGCTGCTCGGCGAGGGCGGCTACGACTATGTGGCCAGCTGCGGCCCCGCTGTCATGATGAAGAAAGTCGCCGCCGCTGCCGCCGAGGCCGGTGCGTACTGTGAGGTGTCGCTCGAGCGCATGATGAGCTGTGGCTTTGGCGCCTGCAACACCTGCAATGTCGAGACGGTCGACGGTATGAAGGGCGCCTGCATGTGCGGCCCCGTGTTCGATGCTTCCAAGGTGGTGGTCTTCTAGTGGGTACCGTGAACATGGCCGTCGATTTCGGCGGCGTCAAGATGCAGAACCCCATCAACACCGCAGCCGGTACCTTTGGCTACGGATGGCAGTTCCAGAACTTCTTTGATGTCTCCCAGCTGGGCGCCATCACCACCAAGGGCTGCGCCGCCGAGCCCTGGCCCGGCAACCCCGCGCCTCGCATGGCCGAGATCCCGGGCGGCATGATCAACTCCGTGGGTCTTCAGAACCCCGGCGTGGCCGCCTTTGCCCGTGAGTCCGGTCCGTGGCTCGAGCAGCTTTCCAAGGACGGTTGCCAGGTCATCTGCCAGGTTGCCGGTCATTCCGTCGAGGAGTTTGTCCGCGCGCTCGAGATGTATGTCGAGCTGTGCCCCTGGGCTGCCGGCTACGAGATCAACGTGAGCTGCCCCAATATTGCCGCCGGCGGTGCCGCCATGGGCTCCTCGCCCGAGGGCGCCTCTGCCGTTATGGCTGCCTGCCGCAAGGTGACCGATAAGCCGCTGTTCGTAAAGATGGCTCCGGTTAACGTCGCCGAGATTGCCAAGGCTCTCGAGGCCGCGGGAGCCGACGGCCTTTCGGTCATCAACTCCATCCAGGGCATGGCCATCGACGTCCATACCCGCAAGTCCCGCGTGGCCAAGCCCAAGGGCGGCCTTTCGGGCCCACTGTGCCACCACATCGCCGTGCGCATGGTCTGGGAGGTTGCCCAGGCCGTCGATATCCCCATCAACGGTGTCGGCGGCGTCATGACCGGCGAGGATGCGGCCGAGTTTATCCTGGCCGGCGCCACCTGCGTGTCGGTCGGCATGGCCAATTTTGTTGATCCGTGCGCCTCGATTAAGATCGCGCACGAGCTCGAGGCTTGGGCGGAGTCCCAGGGCGTGAAGGACATCAACGAGCTGGTAGGTGCTTTCGAATGCTAGAGACCGATGCCCGCGACCGCGTTATCGTCGCCCTCGACTGCGACCGTGAGCGTGCGCTCGAGCTCGCCCACGAGCTTTCTGGTCATGCCGCTTGGCTCAAGGTGGGCATGACGCTCTATTACGCCGAGGGCCCCGAGATCGTCAAGACGTTCAAGGACCTGGGCTTTAAGGTCTTCCTCGACCTCAAGTTCCATGACATTCCGCATCAGGTGCGCGGTGCCGCCCGTTCGGCCTCGCTTGCCGGTGCCGACCTGCTCTCGGTCCACGGCCTGGGTTCTGGTGCTATGCTCGCTGCGTGCCGTGAGGGTGCCGAGGAGGCGCGCGAGGACCGCGCCAAGCTCGTCGCCATCACCGTGCTCACGAGCATGAACCAGGATTCGCTGGCTGAGATCGGCGTCGAGTCACCCGTGGCCGAGGAGGCCGCCCGCCTGGCAAAGCTTGCCCAGGCCAACGGTATCGACGGCATCGTGTGCTCGCCGATGGAGGCCCATGACATGCGCGAGCTGCTCGGCCCCGACGCGTTGATCGTGACTCCGGGCGTTCGTCCGGTGGGTGCCGCCCTGGGCGATCAATCCCGCGTGGCGACGCCCTCCCAGGCTATCGAGCGCGGTGCGAGCCACATCGTGGTGGGCCGACCCATCACCGGTGCCGACGACCCTGTTGCCGCATTTGACGCCATCGTTGCCGAGCTGGTCGAAAACGTCGCATAAAAGATTCCCTTAAGTCACCACTTTTGGGTCTCATTAGCACAAATTAGCCCCTGTGCCTGCGAAAACTTTCCCATCCTTTGTGTGGAATCGCAGGTCAGGGGCTCATCTTTTAGCGCGATATATTGCACTTTTTGCGGGTATCGTCTAACCTATGGAGCCGCGATTGGGCATTTTGTACGTTTTACGTGCTAAAATGCCAAATAATGAATCAGATATAACCCAACTATTTGGAGGTACGAATGGCACTCCCTCAGCTTACCGATGAGCAGCGCAAGCAGGCTCTTGAGAAGGCTGCCGCCGCACGTCACGCTCGCGCAGAGCTCCGTGAGCAGATCAAGAAGGGCGAGAAGTCCCTCGAGTCCGTGCTCAACTCCGATGACCCCATTGCTTCCCGCATGAAGGTTTCCACCCTCATCGAGTCTCTCCCCGGTTATGGTAAGGCCAAGGCCGCCAAGATCATGGAGGAGCTCGGCATCTCCGCTACCCGTCGCGTCCAGGGCCTTGGTGTCCGTCAGCGCGAGCAGCTCCTCGAGCAGCTGACCAAATAAGTGAGCGCTCAGGATTCCAAGCTCTTTGTGATTTCTGGACCGTCAGGCGCAGGCAAGGGTACGCTCGTCACTCGTGTGCGCGAGCGTCGCTCTAACCTGGGCCTGACGGTTTCGGCTACCACGCGAGCCCCACGCAAAGGCGAGGTCGATGGCGTCAATTACTTTTTCCTGACGCGCGAGGAGTTCGACCGCCGCGTGGCAAACGGTGAGTTTGTTGAGTGGGCCGAGGTCCACGGTAACCGCTACGGCACGTTGGTGAGCGAGGTTCAGTCCAAGCTCGCCTCTGGTTCGTCTCTCATCTTGGAGATCGATGTCCAGGGTGCCCTGCAGGTCAAGGAGCGTTTTCCCGAGGCCGTGCTGATTTTTATCAAGCCACCTTCGCTCGAGGTGCTCCGCGAGCGTCTGGTCGGTCGCGGTACCGAGACGCCCGAGACGATCGAGCTGCGTATGGCAAACGCCGCCCATGAGCTTGCCCTTGCCGACCGCTACGACGAAGTCGTGGTGAATGACGATCTCGACCGCGCGACCGATGAACTCGTTCGCGTTCTCGATATGCATGAAAGGATCTGAGGTCCGTGTCCGTTGTAAAGCCTTGCATTGACGATCTTCTGGAGAAGACCGATCACAACCGCTTCCTGCTCGCTTCGCTTGCCTCCAAGCGCGCCTGCGACATCAATAGCATGCTGCGTGGCCAGCACAACCGCGTGCTTGCCGTCCAGGATGTCGATGACATCACCATCGGGCTTTCCGGTGCCGATACCATCTCGATGGCTATGGACGAGATTGTCGAAGGCGACATCTCTTACGACGAGGCCCGTTACGAGAAGGCGCTCGGCCACAAGGTTGCTGAAGCCTAAATGGCAGCTCGCGTCTGTC
>URZN01000076.1 GCA_900552345.1 uncultured Collinsella sp.
CAGCGTCAGATGTGTATAAGAGACAGCCGTTTAACCAGCTCACGCCTCAAGAGCGCGACATCGTGTTTCATGGTCCAGCGGTTAAGAAGCACATTCTCTACGTTCCCAAAAACGGTGAGGGCGCCACGCCGCTCGACTTCACCTATTACAACGCCGTCTATACCGTCGAGAATGCGCTCGCCAAGGTCAAGGACGATAAGGGCTTAAAACGCGTTGCGCGCTTTTTGCGCGAGGGAGCATGCCGCGATTGCGGCGGCACGCGTCTCTCCGAGGCTGCGCGCCAGCCCCAAGTGCGCGGTATCAATCTGACACAGGCGGCGGCCATGACGCTGGGCGAGGCGATTGAGTGGGTGCGCGGGGTGCCTGCATCCTTGCCGCCCGAGATGCAGCCCATGGCGACGGATATCTGCGATTCGTTTTTGGGCGCGGCTCGCCGTCTGGTCGACCTGGGTCTCGATTACCTTTCACTCGACCGCGCCGGTGCCACGCTTTCCACGGGTGAGCGCCAGCGTGTGCAGCTCGCCCGCGTGGTGCGCAACCGGTCGACGGGCGTGCTTTATGTGCTGGACGAGCCTTCGATCGGCTTGCATCCCGCCAATGTCGACGGCTTGGTGGGCGTGATGCGCGATTTGGTGGATGACAGCAACACCGTGGTTGTTGTCGACCACGATACGCGCGTACTGGCGGAAGCCGACTATCTGGTCGAGATGGGCCCCGTTGCCGGAGCAGGCGGCGGTAACGTGATCGCTGCAGGCGCGGTAGACGAGGTCGAGCAAGCGCGGGACAGCCGCATCGCTTCGTTTTTGCGTGCCGAGCCCAAGCGCTTGCGTTCACAGGTGGCTGACGACGAAATGTTCGACCAGGGCCACATCCGCATGGCGACCGATACCATCCATACCGTCAAACCGCTCGAAGTCGATATCCCGCGCGGTCGCTTGGTCGCGGTGACGGGTGTTTCGGGTTCGGGTAAGACGACGTTGGTGCTCGAGACGCTCATCCCGGCGCTTAAGGCGCAGGCAGCTGGCGAGCGTCTGCCGGGGCACGTGCGTTGGGTCGATGCCGAGGGCATTGCCCGCGCCAACCTGATTGACGCTACGCCCATTGGCGCCAATGTTCGCTCGACGGTGGCAACTTATGCCGACATCCATGACGAGCTGCGCCGCGCCTTTGCCCGTACGCCCGAGGCTAAGGCAGCTGGCTACAAGGCGGGCGCCTTTAGCTACAACACTGGCGCCTTGCGTTGCCCTACGTGCGATGGCACGGGCTCGATATCGCTCGACGTGCAGTTTTTGCCCGACGTCGAGATCGTCTGCCCGGCATGCCGTGGTTCGCGCTACGCCGAGGCCGCCTCGCATATCCATCGCGAGGGCAAGGACGGGAGTCTGCTTACGCTGCCGCAGCTCATGGACATGAGTGTGGACGAGGCCATCGACGCCACACTGGGACTCAAGAAGGTTCAGACGCGCTTGCAGACCTTGCATGACCTGGGCCTGGGCTATCTCACGCTTGGCGAGCCCACACCGGCGCTTTCGGGCGGTGAGGCACAGCGCCTTAAGCTCGCGAGCGAGATGGGCCGCGTGCAGGATGATGCCGTATTCGTATTTGACGAGCCCACGATCGGCCTGCATCCGCTCGATGTTCAGGTACTGTTGAACGTGTTTGACGGTCTCGTTGCCAAGGGCGCCACGGTTATCGTGATCGAACACGATCTCGACCTTATTCGCAATGCCGATTACGTGATCGACATGGGCCCGGGCGGTGGCGATGCGGGCGGGCAAATCGTCTGCGCCGGTACGCCGAGCGACATCGCGGCCTGCTCCGCAAGTATCACCGGCCGCTACCTATAACCGAATGTGACAAAGGGGCTGTCCCTTTGTCACATTCCGGCAAAGACTGTCGGCATCACGGTTTTCTGTTTCGGTTAATTCTGGTTAAAAGCAGTTTATTTCAGTTAAAAGCAGTTAATTCTGGTTAAAAACAGTTAATCACAGTTAAAAGCGAGCGCGTTGTCGGCACGGCGCTTGAATAGCTTGTGCCTGAGGGCCAAAATGGCCTCAGCCCATTCGCGGAATTTGCACGCCCTATAGTGAGTGGGCTCTCGTTTGAGCCGATGCTGCCAGGAGGCGGCCGATAGGGGCAATTATGGACAATCGAATCTTTGGGTATGCGCGTGTCTCATCTGCGGATCAGAACTTGGACCGCCAGTTAGACGCATTGGGAAGGTTCCCCGTTCAACGGGACCAGATTTACGCTGACAAAGCAAGCGGTAAGGACTTTAAGCGTCCTCAGTACCAGCGGCTTCTTCGCAGGTTGCGCGAGGGCGACGTTCTCGTGATCAAAAGTATCGATCGTTTGGGTCGTAATTATCGTGAAGTCCTCGATGAATGGCGACGCATCACGGTGGATAGGCATGCTGCCATCGTGGTGCTTGATATGCCTCTGCTCGATACACGCGAGCAACTCGACGGCATCACGGGAACATTCATGGCGGACCTTGTCCTCCAGATCTTGAGCTACGTGGCGCAGCTGGAGCGTGAAAACATCAAGCAGCGCCAGGCGGAGGGTATCGCATCGGCGCGTCTGCGGGGTGTGAGATTTGGAAGGCCGGCGCTCGAACGCCCGGATAGCTATAGCGATGTCATCAAATCATTCGAAGGAGGTGAGGTTACGAGGCAAGAGGCCGCAACGCTACTGAACGTCAGCACATCGACATTCGATCGTTGGAGGCGGGCGGACACGACCGGTTTTGACCGTTCGCCGTCCGTCCGTCCTCTTTAGCTAGACATTTTGACGAGGGGAGTTTATTGTACAGAGCTCACTCTTTCCCTCGATGTTTATCCAGTTCACGCCCTTGAACCAAATAGTGCCACCGCATTGCCAATTCGTCTGCTTTTTGGCGAGGGGCTATAAGTCTTAACGTCAATCGAAGGGAAATAGTCGTGAAACGAAATACTACTAAAAAGCAGCCTATGATGGGCTTGCTTGTCCTACTTATCTGTTCTCTAGGATTCATCTCGGCCTGTTCACAGAATGATGCAAACGCTGCAAAGTCGAAATATGTCGACGATAAGGCGATGAATGTTATCGCCGCCGGGTTTGAGAGAAGGTCCGACGTCATTGAATCTAATGCAAACGATGATGATCCTCATTCAACCGAGAATATCCAGGAAGCTATTGAGGCCGAAATCAAGAACGACAAGGAACTCAAGAACGCTAGGTTTAAGGATTCCAAGATGCAACAGGACGTAATCACGTATCTGAATCTGCTTGATGACCAGCTTAAAGTGACCGAGGATTACTCGCAATCGTCTTCGGATTATTACGAAGAGTGGAATAAGGTCTACGATAAGCGGTCTGCGCAGCTCAAAAAGCTTGTTGATAATTACGGGCTGGAAGTCGGGGAGAAATACAAGGATGATTTCAACGACTTAATTAAGAATGGAAAGTCCGTAGCAGAGAAGACCCGCTATGAGGATGCCATCAACAGTTTGATTCAGGGAGCAAATTTCGAAAAATCGGATGACGGTTACGGCCTGTATACGTATACGGCGGTAGTTGAGAACACCTCTGGTATATCGTTCTCTAACGTCAGCCTGACACTTGCTCTCTATGATGCAGATGACATCAAAGCGGAGGAGACCTATGCGGACACTTCTTCGTGGGCGCCGGGTGAGAAAGTCAAGTTCGAGGCAATGTCCGATGTTGACGCTGCGCGCGTTGTCGCATCTGTTTCCAGCTACGATGTAAATAAATAAGTTCTGCACGGAAGGGGCGGGTTAATCGGCAATGAATGGTTGACCTGCCCGTTTTATGCCAATTATTGAACAACAAGTGCCGCGAACGAATGTGTATTATATCGGATTGCAAACAACTGCCCTCGTCTAAAGACATGCTGAAAACGACAATTAAGGCATGAGGTATAACCCACGGCAGTTTCTTAAATAACAGGGATTTTGAAAGGAATAGGGGATGGATGAGATAGAGGAAGGCATGGGGGCGCTGAAAGCGAAACTCGGGAGAATCCTGACAAAGCCCAAGGTATTCTTTGCGGGCCTGGCGCTTGGTGGAGTGATTGTGGCTGTACTTTTCATTACCATCTTTAATAACGGCAAAGCTGCGGGCGCGAAAGAAACGACCCCCAATACGCTTTCCCCGTCGGTCGTGTTTGAACGCATCGCTTCCCAGAACGAGATGGTTTCTGCATCGCAGAACTATGCGATTGTCGATAAGGTGACGGATACCAAGAGGTTCTTCGATTGGTTTGATATCCCGTTTACGGAAAACAGCTTTTGGTACCGCTATGTGGGAACCATTAAGGCGGGTGTGAATCTCGAGACGGCAGAGATACATACAAACAAGAAAAAGCTGACCATTGCGATGGATGAGCCTTATGTAATCTCGAACACGCCGGATATGAATAAGTCGGGTGCTCTCGAGGAACGCAACAACATCCTCAATCCCATTGAGGTCAAAGACGTCACGGCGTTTGAAGCGCAGTGCAAGGAGCGGAGTGAAAGCGAGGCCATCAAGGATGGCAAGCTGCTCGAAGAGGCTCGAGTGAACGCCGAAGCAAATATCCGTGCGATGTTCAACTCGGCATTTGGCGATGAATATACGGTTGATTTCGACTATCGGAAATAGGAGGTCACTATGGAGGATAAAGACGATCTAGCTGTTGTCGAAAGGGAGGAGCTGTCGCGACATAAGCAGAGTTTTGATATCCGTAAGGCCGCTGCCGGGTTGGTTGATGGCGCCGGAAGCGCGATGGCGGGCGCGGTTGCAACCGTACAGAAAGTTGCCGATGGCGCAATGCGTGCTGCAACTCCGATGGTCGATGACGCCTTGGCGGCTATTGCTGATGCGGCCGATGGTGCAGCAGGTGCTGCTGCGGATATTGGTGACGCCGTCAACGATTGGGCATACCAGCAACAGCTCAATAGGTACAGGCCTGTAACCAAAGAGATCTATCAGAGCCCTTCATTCCATTTGCCGAACATGATTCGAATTGTTGACGGAAATGAGCGTCGGGGCATCGATGTCTGTAGGGATGCTATTGGTTGGTTGGATACTGTTAAGGGCACGCAGATTTTCAATTTGTACCGCGAAGCAATTGGGGATAGCGAGCTGTCTTTCTACCCTAAACCATCTCTTTATTCCACATATTACATAGATGCTTTTGATCGGTCTCGCTTTGTTGATCTAGACTCCTATTTCGCAACCATGCAACAAGACAAGATGGCCGAGTTGAGACGGATTGCGTTCATGCTTGGCGCGAAGCGCTGCAAGTTGGAGGTGACGGAGTACGAGGAAACTCGGAGAGGCCACCAGGTTAAGGGGAATGCCAAAGCGGGAAAGAAGGGCTCGGCTCGAATCAACGGCTCTTTGAGCGATTTAACGAGAAATGAGAAGAAAATCCTGTTTACACAGGAATTCGAGGGAGACATGGTTCCACAGCGCCCTGAACTCCATTGGTATGCCCATGACTCTGACATTCTCTTGTTAATCGAAACGAGATGCGGTGGAGAGGATAAAAACAAGGCGAAGAGTTATCGGGTTGAATTGAAAAGCGAGACGACTATGACCATGTCCGTATCGCTTGCTATGGCTATCGATGAGGCATGCAGCAAGCTGAACATAAGGGCGAATTCGAGCCTGACAAGCCAAGCTAAGCGAGAACTTCGGCAGTCGTTTGTATTTGAAGTTGAATTCTGACGTGAATTGTCAGCAGCCAAATGCGGCAAAGGGTCTGTCCCTTTGCCGCATTTGATGTCAAAACCATTTTGTCGAGGACTAGAGAGTTTGAAAGTCTACCATTTCTACCCCGTCCCCTAATGGCAGGTTTTACATGCCGGCAAAGCCGGTCTGGCGGAGAGCTTCGTAGAGGACGATGGCGGCGCTGTTGGATAGGTTGAGGGCGCTGATGCGGTAGTCGTCCGGATTGATGAAGTTGCCGCAGATATCCTGCTGGAGGATGGCCTCGTGGCTGTCCTCGGTATGCCCCAGCGATTCTTCGTGGGCTTCCCAAGCCTCGGGGTTATCGAGTGAGTCGCAATCGCGCAGCATGGGGATGCGCTCGCAGCGCTCGGGCGCCGCGGCAAGCAGTGGCTCGGGAATGCCCGAGCTCTCGCTGCCAAAGACCAAGTAGTCGCCATCGCGGTAGGTACTCTGAGCATAGGTGCGGCGTGCCTTTTTGGTCAGCAGATGCAGACGACCATCGGCGGGGGAGAGACCGTTGCACGCAAGGAAATCCTCCCAGCCGGCATAGGTCGTCACG
>URZN01000077.1 GCA_900552345.1 uncultured Collinsella sp.
GTTTGGTAGTCGAGCGATCCCGCAGGCAAAGCCGAGGACCAGCGAGACACCAAACAGCCCGCCGGCACCGGAACCGCATCGCGGCACCAAAAAAGCGCCCGTGCGCTCGATGGATTCGGATGCCCGACAGAGGCTCCTTATGGCTGCTTCCTTCCGGACCTGACCAGATTCGGAACATGTCGTCATCCGAACCCATCGAACGCGCTAGGCGCTCGGTATATCTTACCTGCTCCCGCCCGCCAGAGCAAGGTAGCTAATTTGGGACGGAGCTTTTTTGACTACTTTTGCAGCCCGATTGCCAGAGCAGCCAATGAGTAGTCAAAATAGTCCGATCCCAAAATGACCGGCTTGGTGCCGCACCACAGAAAGGGCCCATCTACTACGTTTAGGCCGCAGGGGTCAACCATAGCCGGCTTTTTCGAAAATCGGCAAGCTTTCTACCTGCGGTTTTGTTTTTGCAAATTCCGGGATGGTCGAAGGTGGCCGGTTTAACGTAGTAGATGGCCGCATTTCGTGGCAAACGGTCCGACCCAAGACCCAAGGCGGCCAACCTCGAATGGTCATTCTCGAAGTTGCGGTGGAATACGGACTGAATTGGCACCTTAAAGGCAAAAACACTCCGTATTCCACCGCAACTTATAGGGAGATAGGCCTTAGAGGCGAGCGAGGTCATAGGCTTGGGCGGCTGACTCGCCGGCACAGATGAGGTTGGCAGTGGCTTCCCGTGGTTCGAGCGCCTGGTCGAGGGGCATGGGCTTGCGGCAGATCGGAAGCACCAAGTCGATGCCCTGCACACACACCACATCCAGGTTGACGGCGCGACCACCCACGACGGCAACCACCGGTTTGCCATATCGCTTGGCGCGGCGAGCCACACCAACCGGCGCCTTACCGGCGGCAGACTGCTCATCCATATTGCCCTCGCCCGTTATGACCAGGTCGACATCGCGCACGCGCTCGTCAAACCCCACGAGATCGAGCACCGTCTCCACGCCCGAACGCAGCTCCGCCCCGAGCGCCAGCAGCGCGGCACCCAGGCCGCCTGCGGCACCGGCACCGGGCACTCCGAGCACCGAGCCAAATGTCCGAGCACCCTCGGGCACGCGCAACAATCCCTGAGCCCGCACCCCGGTAATTGCCGCATCGAGCAGGCGACCGTAGCCGACCATCCAGCTGTCGTACCTGCGCAGCGCCTCAGCGTCATCCGTCGGCAGGCCCTTCTGCCCGCCAAACACCGCCAGCGCACCGCGGCGTCCCACGAGCGGATTCTCGACATCCGAAAGCACAACGATACGAGCGCCGCTCAGTGCACGAAGCGCTGACGTCAAATCGATACTCGACACGTGTTCAAGGCCCGCAAGACCGGGGGCGACATCGCAGTCCTGATCATCGACCACACGCGCGCCCAGCGCCTGCAGCATGCCGGCGCCACCGTCGTTGCTGGCGCTGCCGCCCAGACCAATATAGAGTGTCTTTGCGCCCATGCGAACCGCGCGAAGCATGAGCTCGCCCACGCCATAGGTTGTGGCCGCCAACGCCGCCGACTCCGTACAAGGCGAATACCCAATGCCGGCCGCCTCGGCCATCTCAATTACAGCCGACTCGCACTCGACATCAACCAGCATCCGGGCAGACGCGCGCTTGCCCAAGGGACCTGCCACCTCGCAGGTCACAATCTCACCGCCGCACGCGGCAACGGCATCGAGCGTTCCCTCGCCACCATCTGCCAGCGGCAATGTACACACCTCGGCATCGGACCACACACGGCGCATGCCCTCGGCAACCGCCGCCTCCGCCTGCGCACTCGACACGCTGCCCTTAAAGGAGTCGATCGCCAGCAGCACACGGCGGGGCCGACGGCATGCAGGACCAAAGTCAACCGCCGTGCCAGCATCCTCACCGGCACCTGCAAGCGCTGCGCCGTGAGCGGCGTGTGCTTCAAGATCGGCCCCACAACCGCAATCAGCGCCGCCCGCTCCGCGCAGACCGCCAAAATAGCTACTTAGCAGCTCGCGGCATTCATCCGCCAGGACCCCAGCCGTCACGTTAAACCGATGATTCAGGCGCGAATCGGCATTCAGGTCATACAGCGAACCCAGCGCGCCCGCCTTGGCATCAGCCGCGCCATACACGCAGCGCCCCGCGCGCGCGTTAACCATAAGCCCCGCACACATGCAGCATGGCTCGAGCGTCACGTAGACCGTGCAATCGGAAAGGCGCCAGCGACCGAGCGACCGAGCGGCAGCGCACAGGGCCGCGAACTCTGCATGAGCCGAAGGATCCTGGTCGAGCTCGCGCCGATTGTGCGCCCTCGCGACGATCTCGCCGTCGCGCACCACTACGGCTCCGATGGGCACCTCGCCCACCGTCGCGGCGGCGCGCGCCTCCGCCAACGCCTCGCGCATGAACTTCTCGTCGATTTCGGTGATCGTCATCGTTCGCCTTCCCTGTTGCAAATTCAAAACGATGCTATCATTACGACTCACGGAGAGATGGCAGAGCGGTTGAATGCGGCGGTCTTGAAAACCGTTGAGCGCGAGAGCGTTCCGGGGGTTCGAATCCCCCTCTCTCCGCCACTTTTAGTGACGCACCGGTGTCATGGTCCGCTCAAACAGTGCATCGACCACGTCGGCTATCTCAGGTCGACGCTCAAGATCGTGGCCCGATTCCCACCATATCGTGAAAAGTCGAATAATACCGCCGGCGACAAACTCAGACGTCGTCTCGAGTGACACGGGGGCCAGGGCATCCTCGGCAAGCACGTTCATCACACGCTCGCGGATGGAGCGGGCAATGCGGTCGCAAATAACGTTGGTCAACATGCCCGACATGCTGCTTGCCAAAATGTTATCCATGAGCTGCTCGTGCGCCAGAATCAAATCCATGGCATCGTCCAAAATCGCGTGTCGAAGCGCGCGCACGTCCTCGGCAGACACTGCGCCGGCCTCATCGGGCTGTTTTTGCGGCAAGCCCGACATGAGCTCATCGATATAAAAGGCAAAGTAATCGTTCTTGTCGCGAAAGTGCTTGTAGAACGTCGTGCGGCGAATCATGGCGCGTTCGCACAGCATGGCAACCGTCAGGTCCTCAAAACGATGCTCCTCGAGAAGCTCGGTGAAGGCATCGAACAGGGCGTGGTAGGTTTTCTTAATGCGAAGGTCCACTGGTATCGCCATCCTCAGGGCAAAGACAACACTCGTCAATCTGTCGCATATCTTACACCTGTACCTCGCGCGCTTTGCCCCGGTGCCAACCACGCCGAAAACACAACGCTTACCGGAAAGTTCGGCACGGCAAAACGTTGCGGGTATACTAGTAGCGTTATACCATCGGCAGCTGGCGCATGCCGCCGCGGCCATTCGAAACGGAGACATCATGATTACCGTCATCATCGGCATCGTTGTTGTCATTGTGATTGTCTGCGCCATCGCCGGCATCTACAACAACATGGTCACCAAGCGTAACCGCATCGATAACGCCTGGCAGAACATCGATACGCAGCTGCAGCGCCGTAACGACCTGATCCCCAACCTGGTCGAGACCGTCAAGGGCTACGCCAAGCACGAGCAGGAGACGCTCTCCGCCGTGATCAGCGCGCGTAACACCGCCGTCAAGGCCACCACGCCCGAGGCCAAGATGGAAGCCGACAACGTGCTGACCGGTGCGCTGCGTCAGCTCTTCGCCGTAGCCGAGGCCTATCCCGATCTTAAGGCAAACACCAACTTTACGCAGCTCCAGGCATCGCTCGAGGATACCGAGAACAAGATTAGCTATGCACGCCAGAGCTACAACGATTGCGTGCTCAGCTACAACAACGCCATTCAGACGTTCCCGGCTGTCATCTTTGCCGGCATCTTCCAGTTTAAGGAGCGCCAGGGCTTCGAGGCCGCCGAAGCAGCCCGCCAGGCCCCGACCGTCAAGTTCTAGTAGTTTGACAGCGCATCCTTAATCGGCCAAATGCATAAACCGCCCCGTCGAATGCATACTTCGACGGGGCGGTTTCCTTTTTCGCGAAGGTCCCCCTCTAAGCGTCGTGCATTTTTAGGAGTATTCAACATAACCAAGAGCTTCGGGCGCCACGGCAAATGCCAAAGACCGCGAATATCCCTGCAAACCAAACGCTGTCAGCCCATAACCCCGCCCATCATTCGTAGAAAACATCGAGAAATCCCGATTTTTTGCCCGAGGCCGGTATGCAGGGGCCTTCGATTGCAGAATACTCGCAAAAATGCACGTCGCCACCGCCCCCACATGGCGCGAAGCAAAAAAGGGCGACCTTCCTTTCCGGCGCACTCCGCAGGACGAAAACCCCCGCCGCACGAAGTGCGCAGCGGAGGTTCTTTCATGTCCGAGGACGCGCCGGAAAGGAAGGTCGCCCTCGGGCCGGACAGCTAAGACAGCTTACGCGACGGTGTAAACCCAGTTGTGCTTATCCTCGACAGCACCGGACTGGATGCCAGTCAGGGTCTCGCGGAGCTTCTTCATCACAGGGCCGATCTCGGTGTAGCCAGCCGGGAAGGTCACGGTCTCGTCGGCGCCGTAAACCTTGTTGTCGATCTCGCCAACCGGGGAGATAACGGCAGCGGTGCCGCACAGGCCGCACTCGACAAAGGTACCGGCCTTGACCTCGGCCCACTCGACGGGACGCTGGTCAACGGTCATGCCCAGGTCCTGAGCAACCTGAACGAGCGAACGGCGGGTGATGGAAGGCAGAATGGAGTCGGTGTGGGACTGCGGAACGACGAGGGTGCCGTCCTCCTTCACGAACAGGACGTTAGCGCCACCGGTCTCCTCGACATAGGTGCGGGACTCGGAATCGAGATACAGGTTCTCGGCATAGCCCTCGCGGTGAGCCTCCATCGTGGGCTTGAGGGACATGGCGTAGTTCAGGCCGGCCTTGATGTTGCCGGTGCCATGCGGTGCTGCACGGTCATACTCGGAAACGCGCAGCTTGACGGGCTTGAGGCCACCCTTAAAGTACGGACCGACCGGGGTCACGAGAATGCGGAACGTGTACTCAGGAGCGGGAGCCACGCCGATCACGTCACCGGAGCCGATCATAAACGGACGCACGTACAGGGTCGCGCCGGAACCGAAGGGCGGAACCCAGGCGGCGTTGGCAGAAACGACCTGCTTGACGGCCTCAACGAACTTGTCCTTGGGAAACGGGGGCATCTCGAGGCGCTGGGCAGAGTTATACATACGCTCAGCGTTCATGTCGGGACGGAAGCAGACGATGCTGCCGTCCTCGGCGGTGTAGGCCTTCAGGCCCTCAAAGACCTCCTGGCAGTAATGGAAGATACCGCCGCACTCGGAGACATGCAGGGTGTGGTCGGTGGTCAGGCCGCCCTCGTCCCACTCGCCATCCTTCCAATGAGCCTCGTAGCTGTAATCGGTCTTCATGTAGCCAAAGCCGAGGCTACCCCAATCGATATCCTTCTTCTCGACAGTCATATGTCGCTCCTTACATACACAGTTGCATACTCGCGAACCCGAACGCAAGGACCGAGGCCGACCGCGTCGCAACGTCGCACGCCCGGAGCGTAGAGCCGGACGGGACACGCGAACGGCATCAAAGCCGATGGCACGTCGATTCGCATGCACGAGATTGTACTCCGCACGCGCGTCGGATAAAACGTTTTTCTTTAACTAACTAAAGTATTTTCATTTGACCGAAGCAAAGAGGCCCGCCACCACAAGCGGTGACGGGCCTTGACTGCACGGTTTGCGCGCTGGCTCGAGCTACGCGTTCTTTTTGCCCAGCTTGGCCTTAACCAGACCGACCACGGTCGGGATGATCGACACGGCAACGATGCCGATAATCAGCAGCTCAAAGTGCTCCTGCACAAAGGGAATGCCGCCAAAGAAGTAGCCCAGCAGCGTAAAGACCGTCGACCAGGTAATGCCGCCCAGCACGTTAAAGACGACAAAGTTGCGCCAGTGCATGCCGCCCATGCCAGCGATAAAGGGCACAAAGGTGCGGATAAACGGGAAGAAGCGACCCAGGAAGATGGCCAGGTGACCCCACTTGTCCAAGAAGTCCTCGGACTTTTTGATGCGCTCGGGCGTCATGGCCTTGACCTTGCCCGAAGCGATGATCTTGCGGCCAAAGAAGTGACCGATCATAAAATTGCACTGATCGCCCAAAATGGCAGCGGCCCATGCGGTAGCCAGAAGCGCCACGATGTTAAAGCCGCCATTGTGGGCAAAGAAACCCGAGGCGAACAGCAGTGAATCG
>URZN01000078.1 GCA_900552345.1 uncultured Collinsella sp.
AGATAGGCTCCGGTCTCGTGGGCTCGGAGATGTGTATAAGAGACAGCATGGGGCCCGTGCACACGATGCCGGCGTAGCCATAGGCGCGCATCGTGGCAAACAGGCCCTTGCGCTTAAACAGGCGTTTGAGCTCAAAACCGATTCCGGCCACCGACTACTCCCCCTCCCTTGGCAGGTCAAACGCGCGCGCCGTCTCGTCGTACAGCGCGCGATAGTTGGCGAGCATCTGCTCGTGTAGGTAATAGGTCGCCACGCGACGCTGGCCGCGCTCCCCCATTTCCAGGCGGCGGGCACGGCTCGCGGACATGCGCTCCATAGCATCGGCCAGACCCTTGCGATACATGGGCGGGCTCACAAATCCGGACACGCCAAAGTCGTCGCCGGGGGCGCCCTCAAGCAGCTCGCGGCAGCAGCCGACCTCGGTCGTCACGCAGGGGCGACGCGCGCCCAGCGATTCCAACACGCTCAACGGCTGGCCCTCCGAGATGCTCGTCAAAATGGTAAAGTCGAGCTTTTCCATGTACTCGACCACGTCGACGCGACCGGTAAAGATCAAGTCACGCACACCCAATGTCTCTACCAGCGCATGGCACTCGGCGCCATATTCCTCGTCGTCCACGCCACCCATAATATGCAGGCGCACGTGCGGCAGGCGCTCATGCAACTCAAAGAAGGCGTAGATCATGGTCTTGACGTCCTTGATGGGCGCCAGGCGCACCACCGCGCCAATGTCCACCCAGCCGTCATCGGGCTTTAAGGGTATGTCCTTAAAGCGATCGAACTGGATGCCGTTGGGGATGACCAGGCATTTATCCGCATCGCAGCCCATGTCGATCTGCGTCTTGCGGGCGTTATGGAACAAACTGGTCACGCGGAAGGCGCGACGATAGATCTCCTCCGAAAGCAGGTAGAAAAAGCGAATCCAGCGATCCTTAAACGACGGCACCACCCAGTCGGCGCGAATGATCTCCTCCTCGCGCTCGCGCGTGTAAATCCCGTGCTCGGTCAGCAATGCCGGCGCGTGATTCATGCTGGAGCCCAAACTTGCGAGCAAACCGCCGTAGCCGGTCGAGATGGCGTGGTACACATCGGCCACCGGAACCTCACTGCCCAGCAGATAAAGCACAGGCAGTAGCATGGAGCGCATGGTGTGGAATGCATCGGCAAAGGGCGTGTACGGGTACTCGGCCAGGCACACGTCGCGGAAGATGTCCATAAACGTGCGGCTCTGCAAAAATGAGAGCGGATGCACGTGACGGCGCTGGAAAATGTCGAACAGCACGTCCCAGTCCGGATTGGAGAGCGAAACCAGACGGCGCAACGCCTCGCGCTCACGGTCGTCGAAGTCGACCTCCTCCTGCTCGCCCGAAAGACGCAGGGCATCGTCCAGGAACACCTCGTGCACCTCGACGACGTTGCCGGGCAGCTCGTAGACAAACTTGCCGCGGTCGGCAGCATGCGCGCCAATCACCCACAGCACAAACTCGTGCTCGGGCATGGCCTGTATATAGCCGTGCATCCAGGTGGACACGCCGCCGTGCACATAGGGGTAGCAACCCTCGAGCACCAAGCAGATTCTCATTTGTCACCACCCTGCTTGCGTGCAATGGTCACCGTCTTGTCCGTCGCTTTGACTAGGTACAGGTCGCCCGTCAGGTGTTTAATCTCGCCACCGGACACCGTGCCCGGCTCGCCGTTATTGGCGCGGAACATGAGCCACGCCTCATCGTGGAAATTGCCCAGGTTGAGCGTCCAGGCATCGTCGCTCGTATCCACGCTCACCGTCACGGACGAAAAACGCTGGATGGCACCCGAGCATTCCGAACCCGTCTGGTGTCGCTGGTCGGGAGCGGACGTAGCAAGCCAGTCCAGATAGTTGACCAGGCCGCCCTTATAGACTTCCCAGCCCTCCTTGGCGCCGCGATCGGGATCCAGCAGGTCATCGGGATGCATAAAGTGAGTACTCACGTAGTGCATGTTGAGCTCGGACACGGCGGCCAGGCGCATATAGGAATCGCCGACCATGCCGCCCGAGACAATACGCGGCTGCTCCACAATGCCATCGCTCGCCACGCCAAACTCCTGCACATACGGCAGATCGGTGCCATCCTCAAAATACGTACTGACAATGGTCTTAATGCGCGGCACGTCCTCGCCAATAATCTTGCGGGCGCGGGCCGAAAGGATATTCGACGGCGGCACGTAGACCGAGCCGTGCGCATTGGGCAGCACCTCGTCCTGGAAGGCGATAAGCTCGTTGAGCGATGCGACGAGCGTCTCTTTGTTCTTCCACGTCTTGTAGTCGTACAACGTGCCATAGTCGGTATCCCAGAGCGCCAGCGGCTGATGGTTGTAGCCATGAAAGCCCAGCTCTCCGCCCATCTGCAACAGCATACCGCCAAAGTAGCGGAACTGCGTGGTATCGGGCTGACGCGAGGGCTCGGTCTGGTTGACCGCGTCCTCGTAGTTTTCGATCATCACGCCGGTATAGCGAATGCCGTATTGCTGCGCGAGTTTTTGCAGGTCGGGCCACCACACCTTGGCATAAAAATCGGCGATAGAAAGGCCGTAGTCGCGTTTGACGTACGTGCCGTCGCCCGAAGGAACGGGGCTCGGGAAATCGTCCAGGTAAAATACCGCGCTATTGATGACCGGATAGGCCGTGGAATCGCCCAACAGGCTCACGGCCGCGGCATAGAAACCGCGCATGACCTTGTCGTAGATACCGATATTGCACACCACGGTACGGCCGCTGCCGCAATCGCTCGACCAAATAAGCGGAGTACCCGTGTCGCCAGTTTTAGCCCACACGTGGGCCGTCTCGCGCAGCGAAACCGAGAGCGACGAATCGAAGGGATCCGACAACTCATAACGCTGTCCACCGCCGATCATAAAGTCCTCGCTCGGCACGATGCTCTCTGCCGTCGCATATTCATAGCCGGCAGAATCGATGCCCAGCTTGGGACCGATTGCCTGCAGATAGCTCGAATTGTCCGGCGTCATGGCGAGCATCAGCGAACCGCCGGCACCCACCCAGCTCATGATGTCGGAGAGGTGCGCACCGAGCCCATCGATCGAAGGCATCAGTAAAATGACGCGGTCGAAGGATGTGAGGGAAGGAATCGCATCAACACCATCGGTGGCAATATCCACATCGCGGTGGGCAATTTTCATGTCGAGCAGAATCTGGTTAAACTGCTCTTTGACGTCCTCGACGCCATCTTGGCCCGAGTCGGAAATAACCAAGCACGTGGGCTTTTGGCCAAACATCGCCGAGCTTGCCGGCACCGCGTCGTTGGCAGCGAGCATGCCCAGCTTATGCTGCCCGGCGCTGTACTGCACGCCGGCACGCTCGATCAACAGTACGGCAGCCATGGCGATAAAGACCGCCCACACCACGAGCAGCCCCATCCAGCGAAAATGGCCCGCACGCTCGCGGATATGTTGCACCACGCTCATCGGGCCTCCTCTCCTTCACGCCAAAATGCCAGCCTCTCGCGATTTTCGGCATTCAAATACACATGCTGCTTGTCGATCGCGTCGATTACACGCCGTACCGCCTGCCCATCGCGACGAATCACAGCCAAGCGCAAGCAGAGCATCCACACGTCCTGCTCGTCTGACGCATCGATCACCAACTGGCTAGCGACGTCCTCTGCCTTATCAATCTCGCCGGCATCGGCCAGCGCCGTGGCATAGCGAATGCGCAGCGCAGGCCCGTCCTCGCGTTCGCAACGACGCGCGAGCAAGCGTGCATACTGCTGACGCTGAATCTGTGCCACGCGGCCCTCTGCCAAACCCGAGTCCAGATAGGCGCCCAAAAAGTCGCAATACGCATCCAGGTTATGCGAGCTGGGATCGGTCTTAAACGCGCGCTCCAACTGCTGCAGCTTAAGGTCGGACTCCTTGGAAATCTGCGCCACCGCCGTCGCGGCATAGTGCGCGACCTCAACATCGTCGTTGAGTTTTGCTGCCTGCAACTGTACCAGATACGCATCCGGATCCTCGGTAAGCATGGAGAGCATCAGACGGCGGCGGTCGCCCGGGTCGTTGACGATCAGTGCTTCCTCGAGCGGCACCACGCCATCATCGCCCTCGCGCCCCTGCACGAGCATACTGCGATGCATGTCATCGTTAATGCGCAGCGTCTCCAGCGTGGCGTCCTTAAGGGCGTTACCGAACACCGCGCTACGCACCGAGAGCAGTGCCACGAGCAACGGACCCCACAGCGGTACGAGCACCATAACGGCAAGCATGTGCCCACGAACCGGCAGCAGGCCCAGTTTCATAAGCGTCCACAGCACCAGACACACCAGCGCATGAATTAATAGCAGTACGGCAGCAACGACAAGCGAGATCAAGCGGCCTCCCCCTCACCGTTGCCAGCGGGCGCGATGCGCTGTAGCAGGGCCACTACATCCTCGCTGTCGACGGGTTCCACCGTAATGTGCTTGGCGGCCATACGCGCACAAATAACGGGCAGGTCAGCTTCGGTTGCCTGTCGCATGAGCAGGTAAAGCGTGTCGCCATCGACCAGGCCCGCAGCGTCACTCTCGCGAATCGCCGACCCAATGGCGCCGACCAGCTCGCCAACAGGCTCCATGCCCGGTACCACGCGCAGGAGCAAAAAGCTCCCCATCTTGTTGTCCGCAAGCGCTTGCTCGGCGGCAAGCTCCCGGCCAAAGGCATCGTGGTTGAGTACGCACGTGCCGGCAACGCAGCGCTTATCCTGCGCCACGGCCTCGTACTCGAAGGCGCGTCCCAGCGCGCTTTCCACCAAGCCGCACAGGATGCGGAACAGGTTTTGGTAGTACAGGGTCATTTGGCTTTCGGCCACGTGACGCACAAAGATCAACACGGCGGGGGCTCCATCGCGCTCGATCGCATAGCCAAACATCGGAAGCCCCGACGTCAGCGCGCGGTTCACCCACAAACCCGGGATCGCACCTTGGAGCACGGGCGCAAGGTCGTCGAGCGAGAGCGAGCGCGGCACATTGTTGGAAATCGCCGGGCTCGCCGCTATCAGGCGCGCAAATGCCCCACCCGAAACATGGTAGATTGTCACCGAATCGTTCTCGAGAATCTCGCCCAGCAGCTCGCAGCACTTGCGGTATATATCACGCGGGTTGAGTACGTCGAGCTCCTGTGTCACGGCAAATATCTTGCCAAAGCTGTCGTGACGTCCCACAATCTGTCGCTTATAGGCACGCTTGTCCTCGATTGCGTCGTGATAGAGCCGCGTTAGGAACGTATTGCGGTTTCGAACAAGCTCGTTCTCGTCACGCTCCGCCTTAATTGCCTCGCTGTTGCGCAGCTGTACATAGCCGCACACGGCACCCACCACAAAGTACGCAATAAACGGCAGCCAGTTGGAAGGCTCATAGAACAAGCCCTGAAAGGTGTAACCGTACAGGGCAAAATAACTCACCGCCAGACCAATCGACGCCAGCAGTGCGGCGACCAGACCAAAATCGAGCCCGTAGAGCGTGCCAATCAGGACCACATAGAGCAGACGATAGTCGAGCACGTTGAGCTGGGCCGATTGGGAGAACAGATGCTCCAGCACCTCGAACAGCACCCATGCGAAGCCCGTCTCTAGGCATTTAATGGGCAGAGTGCGCAGCTGAATGCGATCGATGCCGCGCGTAAGGGGTTGGCCTTTTTTGGTGCGGGTGTTAACCCAGCGGGCGTGGATGGTCGAAATGTCGCGCAGCAGGTCGTAACGCTGGAACCAGCCGTAGCGCTTGCGAGCGACATCGCCTGCGGGCAACGCATAGCCGGTCGACTCGCCATAGGCAACGGACAGCCCGGGGAACAGACCCTGGAGCGCGCCGCCCAAGTCGTCCGTCGTGCGATGGAAAGCATCTGCAACGTCGAGCGTCTCAAAAGTCGCATCCCAACTGTCAAAGACGCGATGCACCAGCACCGCTAGCTCCTCCGCGCACAGCAGGGGAAACGGCGCGTCCGCGGCACCTTGGAGCGCCACCGACCCGGTCGAGCACGCCTCGAACAGCGGCACCAAGAAGGGGTCGTTGAGCGCCGCGGAGGCGGTATACAGATAGGGCGTGCACAGGATCTTGACCTGGATATCGTCTTGCGAGGCATAGTAGCGGCACAGATCATTGGCCGCGCGGGCGATAATGCCCTTACCCGTTTGGGCGGCAGCATCTGTGGCATCAAGCGAATCGGCATTGCTCGCCGCGCCGCCAGCACCCTCCGCCTGTCTCTTATACACA
>URZN01000079.1 GCA_900552345.1 uncultured Collinsella sp.
CTATTCCACCGCAACTTATAAAAGGGGCATCAGGAGCGCGTTTTGCAAAAAGCTTTAAGCGCGGCCGTTACGGGGCCAGGCTGGAAACGTCGGCGCACATCGTCGAGACGCTCGGGGATATCGATGTGCTGCGGGCAGTGACGTGCGCATTTACCGCACTTGACGCAATTGCTCACTAGCTTGGGCTCGTTCGTCCGCACCGCGCTCGCCGTAAAGTATTGAGACAGCCCCGTAAACCAACTATGCGCGTAGCTCGCGTTGTAGGCGCCAAAGCAACCGGGAATATTGATGCCCTTGGGGCACGGCATGCAGTAGCCGCACCCCGTACAGGGCACGCGATTCGATTTCTCAAACTCTCCCAGCACACGTGCGATGGTATCGAGCTGCTCTGTCGTCATCGAATCCGGCAGTGCGCGATCCGCCAATGCCGCGTTCTCGTCCACCTGCGCGGTATCGGTCATACCCGATAGCAGCATCGTGACCTGAGGATGATTCCACACCCACGAAAGGCCCCAAGCAGCCGGTGTCTTCAGGTACGGATCGCGTACGCCATCGAGCACGGCACGGGCCCGCGGAGGCAGCTTGCCCGCCAGGCGTCCACCCAAAAGCGGTTCCATCACAAACACCGCGAGCCCGCGCTCGGCGGCTGCCATGAGTCCCGCCGTTCCCGCTTGGTAGCGCTCTCCAGCGTAGTTGTACTGGATCTGGCAAAAGTCCCAGTCGTACGCGTCAAGCATCGTAAGGAAGTCCGCCGCACTGCCGTGGTACGAAAAACCTATCTGGCGAATACGCCCCGCAGCCTTTTGGTGCGCAATCCAGTCCTCGATACCCAACGCTGCCACGCACTCCCACTGCACGGGCGAGGTGATGTTGTGCATGAGGTAGTAGTCGATATGGTCAGTCCGCAAACGGTGCAGCTGCTCGTCAAAAAAGCGGTCGAAATCCTCCGCACATTTGCACGAAGCGTGCGGCAACTTGGTCGCGAGCAAAATCTGGTCGCGTAGACCCAGGCGCTCAAGCGAAGCTCCCACACAAGCTTCGTTACCGGGGTAGAGATAGGCCGTGTCCAGATAGGTTATTCCTTGCTCCACCGCACGGGAAATGATGGCATCGGCCGTCTTCGCATCGGGGTGTCCCGGCGCACCGGGAAACCTCATGCAACCCAGCCCCAGCGCCGAGATACGGTTGCCGCTTTTGGGGTCAACGCGATATTGCACTGCCCCTCCTCTCCCCTCGAAGCCCTAATGAGGCGAAACACAATGGTCACGTCGTCGAAACACATTGGAATCGTAATCGAGAACGTATCGTAACGTAGCAGAAATCGAGCCGTCACGGCACCGCTTTAACACCAGCAAAAAGCCCGATGAAAGGAGGCGAGCGTGACCACGCGCGAGGACGCCTACCCCTATCCCGGAGAACAATACATCCTCTCGGTCGACCGTTGCCAGATCGAGGTCATAGACCATCTGGACGAGCTTCCCGCCACAGGCGCTGTCATCTTCTGCACCTTCCCCAAGGTGCGCGATGGCGTCGTACACCCTGCGCGCGTTTTTGTGATCTGTCCCGCGGCATAAGCGCACAGTGCAATAGTTTCTTTTTCATAACAGCAGCCCCGCGCGCTTACCAAACGCCCCGGCGACATACAATCCATCAGGCGCCCCTTACGCGGGCGCCTTTTATATGGGGAGATGATTCACATGCAGATCAACAAGGTCGCCTTTATCGGCAAGGGCGGCGTCGGCCTGCTCTACGGCAGCATGATTGCCAAGGCCCTCGGCAATGACGCCGTCGAATACGTTATGGATGACGCCCGTTTTGAGCGTCACGCAGGCGATGCGCTCACCGTCAACGGCAAGCCCTGTGCGCTCAAGTCCGTCCGCGCCAGCGAGGCAACGCCCGCCGACCTGGTCATTCTCACGGTCAAGACGACCGGCCTCGACCAAGCACTCAAGACTATGGAGCGCGTCGTGGGGCCCAATACGTTCATCGCCTCGCTGTGTAACGGCATTACGAGCGAGCAGAAGATTGCCGAGCGCTTTGGCTGGGAGCATACCGTTCTTGGTATTTGCCAGGGCATGGACGCCGTGTTCCTCAACGGAGAGCTCACCTTTACCAATGCGGGCGAAATCCGCTTTGGCGCGGCGGCCGGCACCGAGCCCGCAACCGTCACCGCCATCGACGAGCTCTACACGCGCTGCGGCATCGCCCATACCGTCGAGAGCGACATTGCGCACCGCATGTGGGCCAAACTCATGCTCAACGACGGCATCAACCAGACGTGCATGGCCTACGGCGGGACCTACGGAAGCGCCACGGAGCCGGGCTCCGAGCAGCGTCGCTGCTTTGTTTCTGCCATGCGCGAAACGCTTGCGGTCGCCAACGCCGAGGGCATTGAGCTGACCGAGGCAGACCTGACGCAGATGGTGCACCTCATCGAGGGAATCGACCCCACCGGTATGCCCTCGATGGCGCAGGACCGCATCGCGCAACGAAAAACCGAAGTCGAGGAGTTCGCGGGCACCATTTGCCGCCTGGCCGTCAAACACGATATCCAAGTGCCGCAAAACGATTGGCTCTACCAGAGGATTCGCGAAATAGAAAGCAGCTGGTAGCCTCGGCCGCATCGCGACGCGCGCAATACAAGCAGGCAGGCCTTCGCGAGGATTCCGTCTTCGCGAAGGCCTGTTGCATTTGGCTCGAGGCTAAAACTGAGGCCTATTTTGCGATTCCGGAACCTCGTCCTCGTCATCGCGGCAAAGTAGCACGCCGGCGCTTCCCAGCAGCGCCGCTGCAATCAAGGCGCCCACAACCACAGGAGCGGCGCCCGTAGCGGACTGCAAGCCGGCAGCTAACGCCACCGCCGGACCAAGACATCCGATCAAAAGGGCAACGACGGCAATAGCGACATCTCGAGCGTTCATGGGACCACTTCCTCCACGAGAAAGACTTTGCTTCTCGTGACTTAGTGTGCCCCGCGCCCATATGCGCGGCGTACTGCCACGGTAAGGGCTCTGTTAGCTCAAACGCATACATAGAACGGGCGTCCTTACGTTGCCCTAAAGCTCGGTAAAGACGCCCATCCGCCAAATATCCGTGATGCAGAAAAATTACCAGCCAGTGTAGTAGTCGGTGGTTCCGGCTGCGCAGCCGGAGTCATAGACCTTGCACTCGCCCTTGGAACCGGTAAACGTGGAGCCCTGAGCTTTATCACCCGCGGCCACGACGTAGTAGCCATCGGAATCGCGCCAAAAGCCCTCGGAATCCTGCGTCCATTCGCCCGTGCGGTGGTGATACAACACGTTGCTGCTGTAATAAGTCTCGCGGCGGCCGTTATAGTTATTGACGCCGCTCGAGCGCGTCAGGCCCGAGCCGTTCGCGTAATACGCAGCGGACGTGTAAGACGAGCCGGAGCCGGCGTTGTAATACGAAGCCTGAACGGCCTCAGCGGCCTCGGCTTCGGCTGCGGCAGCCTCGAGCGCCTCGCGCTTGGCATCCTCAAGCGTGGAGCGAAGCTCGTCGAGCTCGGTCGACTTGGCGTCGACCTCCCCCATCGTCAACAGGCTACCCGCACCGTCGATGCAGTTCTGCAACACAGCACGCTCGTCATCGGTAGCATAGTCGCCATACATATTCATAATGATCTGAGCGCGCATCTCCAGGGAATCGCGCTTTGCCCCCATCGAGGCGTTCCACTCCTGCATAGAGCCATAACCGTCGCCGCGGTAGTCGACGGGCTGCACCAGCGTCGCCTCGGACGGCGTAGATCCAACCGTATCGGATAGTGTTGCCGCGTGGGCATCAGTTGCGCCGGCGCCCGCCAAAAGTGCCACGGTCAGAGCGGCGGAAAGGGCGGCGGCTTTCGGTTTTCGTGAATCGATCCTCATGTAGCTGGAAACCTCCGTAGTGCGTTTTTGCTGCGTTTGGGCTGCGTGTGATTCGATCGCGCTGCATAGTACCCCGAGCAAATCGCGACCTGCGGTTTTACTCAAAAGGCGCACGTCAATTGCGTAAAACTCACATCCTCTCAACAGGAGTTTTCCACAACTCAAATGCATAAATCGTGTCAAAAACCCTGTTTTTGCACCCTCTCTATGCAAAAAAGGCGCCTGTGCAACCATTGTGCGCACAGGCGCCTTGAGCAGGCGTTTTATGCAGTTATACCTATCGAGTCGCAAGGGGTCCTTGCACAAGTCGCCTTACTCGTCCAGCGCGGCGAAGGCCTGCTTCAAATCCCAAATGATATCCTCGGCGTTCTCGGTACCGATGGAAAGACGGATCGTGGAGGGCGTGATGTTCTGCTCGGCGAGCTCCTCGGCAGAGAGCTGGGAGTGCGTGGTGGTAGCCGGGTGTACGACGAGTGACTTGACGTCGGCCACGTTGGCGAGCAGCGAGAACACCTGCAGATGATCGATGAACTTCCAAGCTGCCTCCTGGCCACCCTTAATCTCAAAGGTAAAGATCGAAGCACCGCCACGGGGGAAGTACTTCTGATAGAGCTCGTGATCGGGGTGCTCAGGCAGGCTCGGGTGGTTCACCTTGGCGACGTGGCTGTCACCAGCCAGGAACTCAACGACCTTCTTGGTGTTCTCGACATGACGGTCAACGCGCAGCGACAGGGTCTCGGTGCCCTGGAGCAGGACCCAGGCGTTGAACGGGCTGATGCAGGCGCCCTCGTCACGCAGCAGGATAGCGCGGACATAGGTTGCGAAGGCGGCGGGACCGGCAGCCTCGGCAAACGAAACACCGTGGTAGGAGGGGTTGGGCTCAGCGATCTGCGCATACTTGCCGCTCGCCTTCCAAGCGAAGTTACCGCCGTCGACGATCACACCGCCCAGCGAGGTGCCGTGGCCGCCGATGAACTTGGTTGCGGAGTGGACGACGATGTTGGCACCATGCTCCAGCGGACGGAACAGATACGGGGTGCCGAAGGTGTTGTCGACGACAACCGGCAGACCGTGCTTCTTGGCGACCTCGGAGATGGCGTCGATGTTGGGGATGTCGGAGTTGGGGTTGCCGAGCGTCTCGAGATAGATGACCGTGGTGTTGTCCTTGATGGCACCCTCGACCTCTTCCACGTTATGGGCATCGACAAACGTGGTCTCGACGCCAAACTGGGAGAGCGTATGCTCCAGCAGGTTGTAGGAGCCACCGTAGATGGTCTTCTGAGCCACCACGTGGTCACCGGCCTGGGCAAGAGCCTGCAGGGTATAGGTGATGGCAGCAGCACCGGAGGCGACGGCAAGACCTGCCACGCCACCCTCGAGGGCGGCGATACGGTCCTCGAAGACGCCCTGGGTGGAGTTGGTCAGACGGCCGTAGATGTTACCGGCGTCGGCAAGACCAAAGCGGTCGGCGGCGTGCTGGGAGTTGCGGAACACATAGCTCGTGGTCTGGTAGATAGGCACGGCACGGGAGTCGGATGCAGGATCGGCGCTCTCCTGGCCAACGTGCAGCTGCAGGGTATCGAAACCAAAGGTGTGCTCGGGGTTGTTAATGAACTGGCTCATGATGGTCTCCTTGATCGAACAAAAGTAAATAAAAAGAGAGAAGTAAGTCGCTGTCTCCTGATCACGCCGACGGGCGCAAACAGGAGCCCGGCATTCGTCTTGGCAAGCAATTCATATGCGGGCCTCCTTTCGCATCCCGGTTCCGTGGTTGGCTTAATTACCTACCGCCTTTGTGTGTTTTGAATAGTACGAGCATTGTTTCCCTCGGTCAATCACTTAAAAGCGCTAACCTGTTATCGGTTTTATAGATAGCTATCGAAGGGACGGGCGCCGATGACCCTCCAGCAGCTTCGCTTTATGATCGCCGTGGCAGAGTCCGGTTCGATCAACGCCGCAGCCCAGCGCCTCTATACGGCGCAGTCCAATATCTCCAATGCCGTCAAAAGCCTGGAGCAGGAACTTCATATCGAAATCTTTACGCGCTCCAGCCGCGGTGTTGCACTCACCAACGACGGCACCGAGCTTTTGGGTTATGCACGCCAGGTCGTAGAGCAGGCCGACATGCTCGAGGCCCGCTACGAGGACGGCGGCACCCCGCAAGCCCGCCTCGCCATTTCCGCCCAACACTACGCCTTTTCGGTCGAGGCCTTTGTCAACGTAGT
>URZN01000080.1 GCA_900552345.1 uncultured Collinsella sp.
CCGGCGCACCGTCCACCGTCACGGAGCGAGCGTCACGGTTGATCTCGAGGCCATCGAGCTGGAGGGTCGGCGACTCGGTCGCCCGCGCGCGGCTACCGTAGCTGGTGTAGCGGCGCAACTGAGCATGAACGCGCGCGATGAGCTCCAGCGGACGGAACGGCTTAACCACGTAATCGTCCGCGCCAAGCGAAAGGCCCTCGATCTTGTCTTGCTGGGCATCACGCGCCGTCAGCATGATCACGGGATAGGTATGGCTGGAACGGATCGTACGCAGCAACTCAAAACCATCGATATCGGGCAGCATGACATCCAGCAGCGCCAGATCGAACTCCTGCTCCAAGATTGCCTTGGCAGCATCGGCCCCGCTATAGGCAATCTGGACATCAAAGCCCTCTTTTGTAAGGTAGATACCAACCAAGTCGGCGATGGCCTTCTCGTCATCAACTACCAAAATGCGCTCATTCATGCGTGCTCCTCTCGCGCTCCATTATGCCCGAGTCGACGCACGCCACACACAACAAGCGTGGGTGATTAAGTCGGCCTTAAGCACCCTTGTGCCCGTTCGGGCGCAGATGTGGGCCACGCACGCACGCGATGATTGCCGACGCCGGCAAACGATATACTCTAGTTCCAGAAGAGACCATCCCGTCGAAAGCGAAATCTGTGAAGCCCCTCACCTCTTTTGCACAGCGCTCAGCCCAGCTTGCCGCCGGCTTTGTCTGCGCTATCGCCCTTGCCGCTGGCGCGCCCACCGTCGCCGGCGCCCAAGTGCTCACGACCGACAATGTTTGCGGCAAAACCGCCGATGCGCGCGGCATCACGGCTGAAAACCTGCCCGATATCGATGCGACCAATGCCCTCGTCATGGGCAAAGACGGCACCGTCTACTATGCCCGCGATGCTGACAAACAGGTCAAGATTGCCTCGATCACCAAGGTCATGACCGCAATCCTAACCGTCGAGAATTGCAAGATGGACGAGAAGGTCACGGTGAGCAACGCCGCAGCCACCGTGGGTAATTCGACCGCCGGCTTGCTCGAAGGCGACGAGCTCACAGTAAAACAGGCCCTGCGCGGCCTGATGATTCCCTCGGGCAACGACGCCGCCATCGCGCTTGCCGAGCACGTGGGCAAAAAGATCGACCCCAAGACCAAGGACGCCGTGGCCACCTTTGTAAAGGCCATGAACGAGCGCGCCAAGAAGCTCGGCTGCACCGGTACGCTTTTTGAAAACCCGCATGGTCTGGACTTTGATGAGTGGACCGGCGACATGCACTCAACCGCACACGACGTAGCGCTGATGATGCAAGAGGCCATGAAAAACGACACGATCCGCGAAATCGTGGCGAGCGATGATTCCTGGATTGAGGTTACGGGCGCCGACGGTTCCGACCATTCGCATTCCATGGATACGCACAATGAGCTGCTGGGGCAGGACGGCAATATCGGCGGTAAGACCGGCACCACCGACGATGCCGGCTATTGCTTTACGGCAGCCTACAACCGCGATGGCGACGAGACCTACACCGTCGTCTTGAACTCCAGCACCACCGATCAGCGCTTTGCCGACACGGCCGCCCTTGCCAACTGGTACTACGACCACAAGGTGACGGTTGCGATCGCCAACACGCAGGAAAAGACCGCCAACGGCAATCCGCTCATCGCGCGCATCAGCCAGACCGACTGGACGGACAAGACGATCGATGCCACGCTCGCCGATCCTGCAGCTCAGGCGACCGTCTTTGCGCTTGCCGGAGAGGTGACCGAGAAGGTTACCTATGATGACCTTTCGGGCACGGTACATGTGGGCGACAAGGTGGGTAGCGTGACGCTTAAGCAAGACGGCACCAAGATCGCCGTCATGGATTTGGTTGCCGACGAAGAAGGCTCGGGGCCGAATCCCATTGAGTGGCTCCTTGTGAAGCTCGACCGCCTGGGCCGCCGCATCGACAACCGCCCACTTACGGCAGAAAGCGAGACCGTAGCCAAGGCACCCGAGGTGTAGGGCTGGGGGAACATTACATTTGAGATTGGAGAGGCGTCCAACGGGGCGCCTCTTTTTGAATACCTCTTAAACGGGATGCGTCAGAATCACCAAAGCGACATTGCTAGCCGTTTACCTTCGCTGTGCCTTTTCGGACCTTGAAAACGGGTCCACCGGGCATGCTAGTAGATCCTTTCGACCTCCTTGGTCAAGGCCCTGAAAAGATCCCCAGCTGAGGGGTCTGCCCCAGGACACAGCGATTGCCAGGCACCCGTTTCTCCGATGGTGCCCGCACTCGTCATAACAAGATCGTCGCTCCGCCTGCGAATGGAGACACTAACGGAGCGGCCATTATGGAACCCATGGATATCGACTTTATTTATGCGCCCATCAGCTAGATAACTAATCGTGACATTGATGCTGTCACCATACTCCGGCAATTCGAAGCCGTGGGAATCCATCAATAGCTTCACGTCCTGATGGTAAATGCGGGCCTCGACGACATTCTTGGGCATTTTCCCCGTCTTTGTTGGAGAGCAAAAGCTGATGCTTGGCTCCTCTTCGCTCATGCCTCGGTCAAACCTAAGCATGCACGGGCATACCGACTCAATGGTTCGCAAGGCGTCCGCCGCGACCTTTTCCTCGGTAAACATCTCCACGTCGATGCCGTTTTCTTCCATATAGGCACGGTTTTTACGTTGAAGCTCTAGCCGAGCCGCAGCCTCCCCATCTCCACGCTGTTCCCAATTTCCGGAGTCGGCGACATTTCGATCGAATGTAGAATCAACGGAACATGGCGCTTGCTGTTGAGTCGGATCACTGTCGCCGAGACGCCTTAGCTCGGAGCGTCTCATCAGTAGTGTCACAATATCAAACAGCCAACCAAATCCAAAAAGGCCAAAGGTAAAGAGATATAGAAAGAAGCTACCCCACATCCGTGCATACGCCCTATGAGCGCCCGACCACCCAAGAAGGAAGCATAGCAAAAGCGCCTTGTTTGCCCTGTCAACCGACGTAATCTCTCGAGTGAGAGATTTCTGTTCAGGCTTCGCCAAAGGTGTAATTTCATGCGATGAAACAGTAATTGAGGACGTCCTTGACGCCGAGCTCCGAGCGCCTGATTTAGCAACGGCGCGAGCGACATCCCCAACTCCGACGGTCGTTCTGCTGTATACGGCATTGTAAGCAGCCTTCTTCGGATTTTTGATCCACCCCATGCCCTTCTTACCATAGCCGGGGATTATCGCCCGCTTTACCGCGCGCTTCGCTCTGCCGGTCGTTCTTGCCTTGAGTGATGTCTTTAGATTCGGCTTACGCAGCCCGACCTTTACCATATTTCTACTCCATCCCCTCGGAACCCCACACCGGGGTGCACGAGCACGCCTGGGTCTCCCCGTTTTCAAGCGCCCCGTGTTTGCCTAATGTTCACGCCCTTTCGGACTCTAATCCCCAGCCGCCATTCTTGATAATAAAAAAGGGCCCCAAATGGGACCCTTCTTCAAAGTCATACTGGCGGAGAGCTGGGGATTCGAACCCCAGATGCCCTTTTGGGGCATACTCGCTTAGCAGGCGAGCACCTTCGGCCTCTCGGTCAGCTCTCCGTAACAGCCGTTCTATAGTAACCAAACAGCCGAAGTTGGGCAAGGGGAATTTTGAGGCGTTTCCTCTTTTACCTCTCTTTTACCAGTAAACGTCTCAGTCAATCATCTCAATCTGTAACATCTGCAGGCCGTAATCCCCTCCAGATGTTACAGATTGAGACAAAGATACAAGGACGGCCCCAGCGACAGCGCGGACAGCCCATTCTTTATTAGTCCTCTCGAACGGTCTCCAACAGATAATCGCGCATGTACGGAATTGCAAACGAAACACAGCCATAGCCCGCGGGCTCAATCAACCCCGCATCGATCAGACGCTTGCGATATGACCCAACTTTGTTCGCCGACAAACCCATCTTCTTGGCGATATCGCCGTTGGCGATATCGACGCCCTCGCATTGAGCCATCGCCGCGAGATACTGAAACTGCCGTTCCGACACCCTGCGCAGCGCTGGGGCAATCACCATAGCATTAAAGCTATCAAGAGCCGCCTGGATACCCTTACGAGCCGCCTCTTCGCTCACGCTCTCCGCCCCACTGCGCGCAGCAACCTGCCAAGCGTAATATCCGACCAGCTGGACCATAAAGGGATAGCCTGCCGAAGCTTTTGTTAATAGCTCAGCGGCACCTTTGTCGAGCTCCTTGCCCGCTCGTCTCATCGTATCCTCAAACGATCCGCCAACTTCAAAATCGGAAAGCCGAGTAAGTTCAACATGTTTGGCTCGCTGAAGGAACGTCAACGTATCATCCACCACCACGCCATCTACCGATGTCGGCAGCCCGGCGAAAGCGAAAGCGACATTCGCTCCTTGGCGGATCAAGAGCTGCATCTCATTGCCTAGCTCGCGCATTTCCTCAGTTGAGGCATCCTGGATCTCGTCGAGCGTAATGAGCAGACCACCGCGCTTCGCAGCATCGTACATCGCCTCGCCCAGATGAGAGGCCGACTTCGACATCTCCATGGAGCCAAGGCTGACCCCTAAAATCGATGGGGAAATCGAGATTGATTCAAGACGAACGTTTCGCTGCAGAGCCTCGAGGATTCTATTGCAAAAACCAGCATTGGAGGCAACGTCAACGACCTCGAATCCTTTTTTGCGTGCAAGGTCACCCAATGCATTAAGGAGCACCGTTTTACCTGTGCCTCGGACGCCCGAGATGCGCATGAGTCGATCGGGGGCACCAGGACCATTCTCAAGAGCCTCGGCAAAGTCATCCAAAACAGTGTCCCGTCCGATAAGCTCAGGCGGATTCATGCCCGCCGTTGGCTTAAAGGGGTTAACAGCTTTCGTCATTCTGCCCTCCTCTGCTAGTTTTAACAACTTTAACAAAGTTTAGCAACTTTAGCAGAGTTTAACAGTTTTAGCAGGCTCGGCGGCTTTATGCCTTACCGATCCTGCCGGGTCCTCCCGCCCGCGCCGATACAAATAGCGCGGTGCGGCCCCTCTATATCGCCCCTACCCCAGCGAGCGACTGAGGGAGCCGAGCTCATCGTTGCCCATGGTGCGCCACATTTGGAAGATGCAGACGCGCGCCAGGAAAAAGAAGCCGTTATCGACCAACTGCACGGCAGCATCCGCCAGCTGGTTGGTCACGGCGGGCACGGGAGGCAGCTCGAGCCCGGCTTTACGGATGGTCTCAACCGCATCCTCGAACGTCGGCGGCTCATTGACGCCCATCTCGTTCATAAGGCCCTGCATTTCCTCCAACGCGCTGCTACCCGACTCCTCGCCGCGCGGCACGAGGCGGTAGCACGCCAACGCGAGCTCGAGCTGGTCGCAGTTCCAATAGGCAAACGCCAGACGATAGAACAGATAACCGATTGCGGAACGGTCACTGGCAATGCGCAGGCCGTGTCGCGCCACCTCGATAATCTCGTCAAAGCGCTCCAGGCGCGCCAGCACGTTGATGAGCGCAAAGTGCGATTGCATGGACGAGCGAGCCAGATCGTAAAGACGACGCACCTCGGGCAATGCCCGTTCAAAATCCTCCTGCTCGGCGTAAAAGCTGCAGATCTCGTGCTGAGCAAAGTAGAGCGCGTCGGGAGCGCGCAGGATGCGCACCGAGCGATCTTCCTCCATTACCGGCAGCACCATACGCACCAGCTGGTTGTCGCAAAACTGCGTCTGGACCGGACCCGTTGCCAAAAGCTCGGCAACGGCGCACTTAGCCTCCAACTCCTCAACAAGACGGGAGAAGCCCTCAAACGCGCTTGCACGGTCAACTTTTGCCTGCTCGCGCAACTCGACGACGCGCGCCACATACGGGTCATCGTCCATCTCCATGACCTCGAGCTCATCAGCCGTATCGGCAAGCAGCAGGTCGCGCAACGCCGGCGGCAGCGAACGGTGGTCGTCACGCGGGCGAGCGTGAACCTCCGCAGGCTCAATCGCATCCGGCGCGTCCGACTCATATGCCTCAAGCATGCGCTTGCACGGCATATCGTCCATATCCATGCTCTCAAGATCCTTGGCGACAGGCACGCAAT